>NZ_RQZB01000077.1:0-317 GCF_003859975.1 Streptococcus sp. OH4692_COT-348 | reverse complement strand
CTGAAATAAGCTAAACTATTTGTATCAAGATAAAGGAGGAAGTTATGAAAGCATTTAAAAAGTTGTTTAAACGTCATACATGGAATTTCGGCATTGTTAGCATTAGCTACAAAGTTAATCGTCGTGTGACAATCTAAGTCTTAACTGAAAGCAAATTTTCTATTCTAAGCATTTCAGCAGAAAAATTAACATTTCAGAGAAAGTCATAACATATATATCTGAAATAAGCTAAACTATTTGTATCAAGATAAAGGAGGAAGTTATGAAAGTATTTAAAACATTGTTTAAACGTCATACATGGAATTTCGGCATTGTTA
>NZ_RQZB01000076.1:0-322 GCF_003859975.1 Streptococcus sp. OH4692_COT-348 | reverse complement strand
ATCTCGACAATCAACAACAATTACACAGTAGCGGTTTTGGGTATCTATTCAAACGGAAATATAGTTGTAAAAGGCAACGTTGACTCAAACTGGCTCAACTTTGACAATGTCTCATTTAAAATTTAATAATCGTAAAAAATCCCTAATTATTAACGGATAATTAGTTTATAAAGGAGGAAATGACAATGCTAAAAGTCACTAAAACACGTCAGCTAGTAGCTGAATTTTTCGCACAAGATGGCGACCAACAAAAATTGGTCAAAACTACTGTAGTCAACACAGACAATGAAGCTGTTTCAACAACATCTGAAACGCTGCATGA
>NZ_RQZB01000075.1:0-322 GCF_003859975.1 Streptococcus sp. OH4692_COT-348 | reverse complement strand
AAAAATATAAATATAATCTTGTCCCTGATGAAATTCTTGGCGACGGACTGGCTAAACTAATCGAGCTTAATACGCAAGGCAAACTTGGACGACATGCACAGCAAATTGCTTACATCAACCACAACTTGAGCTTACAGCGACAAAAGGAGCAACTGGAACAAGCTAACGAACGACTTGCTAAACGTGCTGAAAAGGCCCAAAAATTGCTTGACACGGAGCTTCTGAAAGATAGCTACATCGAAACGCTGGAAATGTTTAGTAAATTCAATTCAGCAAAACAATATACTATGTGGGACGACCTAGAAACTCCAACTAAAGTGAT
>NZ_RQZB01000074.1:0-326 GCF_003859975.1 Streptococcus sp. OH4692_COT-348 | reverse complement strand
ACTTTGATGGTAGCTTTATAACTTTGAGTGCCGTTTTGTTTCAAGAGGTCAAGCAACTCTTTATCAGATTTACCTTGGGTGCCTGCCAAATCTACTTCATAGAAGTAGAGACCTTTGCCCAATTTTTCTACTGGTGGAAGAGCGGGATTTTTAGCTGAACCATTGTCTGACCATGGAGCCTTGTCTGAGGCTTTCAAGATAAGGCGGGTTAACATACCGTCTCCTGCGAAGAATTCGTACGGGATAACTTGGTTGACACCAGCTGTGAATGGACCAGGGAAGTTAGCTTTATCTAGGTAAGTAGCTGGAACGTCTACTGTGTCTTT
>NZ_RQZB01000073.1:0-327 GCF_003859975.1 Streptococcus sp. OH4692_COT-348 | reverse complement strand
GCAAAAGTTTACTATGATTTGGATTCTAATAAATACCTGACTGACTTCGCGCTTTACGACAATGCACCAAACATTAATAAGGCTGTGGAAAATGGCGCTTTTGACTCACTATCAATTGCCTATTATATTACAGATTATGAGTTTAATGAAAATGACGCTCTAGTTGTAAATAAAGCACAGTTTAAAGAGATTTCTCTTGTTTCAGTACCAGCAGACCCTAACGCAAAATTTATTCAAAATGCATTAGGAGAAGAACTCACAGAAGAACGTAACAAAATTATTGAAAGCCGAAACGCTTTGAAAGAAATTGAGGACATCAAAAAGAAA
>NZ_RQZB01000072.1:0-331 GCF_003859975.1 Streptococcus sp. OH4692_COT-348 | reverse complement strand
TAGTGCTAAGTCAGCGGTTGGTAAAACGGAAGCATTAGTAAAAGCTAACCAAGCGTTTGGTGGTACTGGAGAAAATCTTAAAGGCGTCGCACAGGCTTATGGTCAGATGTCAGCTTCTGGAAAAGTCACAGCTGAAAATATTAATCAGTTGACAGATAACAATACGGCTCTTAGTGCTTCTTTAAAAGATACTGTTATGCAAATGAACCCACAATTGAAGCAGTATGGTTCGTTCAATGAAGCCGTTACACAAGGTGCTGTCAGTATGGATATACTAGATAAGGCTATGCAAAATGCAGCAAACGGTTCAAGCGGTGCTACAAAAACCATA
>NZ_RQZB01000071.1:0-339 GCF_003859975.1 Streptococcus sp. OH4692_COT-348 | reverse complement strand
ACGATTGGGAGAGTTGGATAGAATACGCTACAAAAGATGATGTTGCAAGGCTGACTCAAATCCCACCTTGGCAAAATCTCGTGCTTGCAAACGGTTGGAATCATCATCAACAGTACAACAATGTACAATATTCCAAGTCATTTGATGGCGTAGTTTATTTTAGAGGTTCGGCAAACAAAGGAAAAACTACGACTGAGACAGTGATAGGAACTTTACCAGTAGGTTTCAGACCAACACAGCCATTATATATCTCGACAATCAACAACAATTACACAGTAGCGGTTTTGGGTATCTATTCAAACGGAAATATAGTTGTAAAAGGCAACGTTGACTCAAACT
>NZ_RQZB01000070.1:0-339 GCF_003859975.1 Streptococcus sp. OH4692_COT-348 | reverse complement strand
AGTTTGAGTCAACGTTGCCTTTTACAACTATATTTCCGTTTGAATAGATACCCAAAACCGCTACTGTGTAATTGTTGTTGATTGTCGAGATGTATAATGACTGTGTTGGTCTGAAACCTACTGGTAAAGTTCCTATCACTGTCTCAGTAGCTGTTTTTCCTTTATTAGCTGAACCTCTCAAATAAACCACGCCATCAAACGACTTGGAATATTGTACATTGTTGTACTGTTGATGATGATTCCAACCATTTGCAAGCACGAGATTTTGCCAAGGTGGGATTTGAGTCAGCCTTGCAACATCATCTTTTGTAGCGTATTCTATCCAACTCTCCCAATCGT
>NZ_RQZB01000069.1:0-341 GCF_003859975.1 Streptococcus sp. OH4692_COT-348 | reverse complement strand
GTCACGCGACGATTGACCTTGTAGCTAATGCTAACAATACCGAAATTCCATGTATGACGTTTAAACAACTTTTTAAATGCTTTCATAACTTTCTCCTTTATCTTGATACAAATAGTTTAGCTTATTTCAGATGTCTATGTTATGACTTTCTCTGAAATGTTAATTTCTTCTGCTGAAATGCTTAGAATAGAAACTCTGATTCCAGTTAAGACTTAGATTGTCACACGACGATTAACCTTGTAGCTAATGCTAACAATGCCGAAATTCCATGTATGACGTTTAAACAATGTTTTAAATACTTTCATAACTTCCTCCTTTATCTTGATACAAATAGTTTAGCT
>NZ_RQZB01000068.1:0-351 GCF_003859975.1 Streptococcus sp. OH4692_COT-348 | reverse complement strand
GTTCTAGCTTTGAGTTCGATACTGACGGTAAAGGGCTTAAAGAACTTGTCGAATTATGGCAGAAAGAAATTTAATGAGCTGAAAGGACTGTAAATGATTTTAAAACATGCAATTAGATACTTAGAGCTAACTGGTTCAGACTTTATTACAGATTTAAAAGACTTTGCAGACTTACAAAATTCTTTTGTCGCTGGATATATTCCTGATGACTTTACAGAGCAAATGGAGAGCTTTACAGACAAGTTATTGATACTTTGGGTAGATTGTAACGGAGGACTGCAAAACGCCTTAGATGATAAAACAGAGCTTCCTACAACTAACGAGTTAATCAATATCTTCTGTAAAACTGTT
>NZ_RQZB01000008.1:0-70006 GCF_003859975.1 Streptococcus sp. OH4692_COT-348 | reverse complement strand
TGTCAGATGATGAAAAGGCAGCAGCGAAAGCTGAAGTAGCGAAAGCAGCCATCGCAGCCGTAAATGCTATCAATGAAGCGAAAGATCAAGAAAGTGTAGATAGAGCTCAGGCTACAGGACTTAAAGCAATTGCAGCAGTAACTCCAGTAGGTACAATTAGTGCAGATGGAGAAAGCAACGTTATTAATCCACCGACTGTGGAAGTACCAGCTTACACAGATCCAGTAGGCACAAGTAGTACGGATGGCGAAGGTAATGTCATAACTCCACCGACTGTGGAAGTACCAGCTTACACAGATGCAGTAGGTACAAGTAGTACAGATGGCGAAGGCAATGTCATAACTCCACCGACTGTGGAAGTACCAGCTTACACAGATGCAGTAGGTTCAAGCAGTACGGATGGCGAAGGTAACTTGCTAGCTCCGCCAACTGTAGAAGTGCCAGTTTACACAGATGCAGTAGGTTCAAGCAGTACGGATGGCGAAGGTAACTTGCTAACTCCGCCAACTGTAGAAGTGCCAGCTTACACAGATGCAGTAGGTACAAGCAGTACAGATGGCGAAGGTAACTTGCTAACTCCGCCAACTGTAGAAGTCCCAGCCTATACAGAACCAGTAGGCACAAGCAGTACAGCTGGTGACGGCAAGGTAGTTACGCCACCAACAGCAGAAGTCCCAGCCTATACAGGTAGTGTGAATGGTATTTCAGAAGAAATGCCAGCTCAGCCACATAAGGACGGCAGTGCTAATGAAATGTCAGATGGAACTCCAGTATCTGAAACTACAATAAATAAAGATCGACAACTTCCAAATACTGGTACAGCAGACTCTACAGTAGCTATGGTAGCAGCTACAGCAAGTGCAGTACTTGGTCTTGGTCTTGCAGGCCGTCGTCGTAAAGAAGATGAAGAAGCATAATTTATATATAAGTTAATCTAATCTTTTAGTAAAATCTGTATTTGATTTTATAGCTTATATAGAATTCCTTAAAAAACTCTCCTAGTAGTCCATTGATTGCTAGGAGATTTTGGTTATTTGTCAATTATATAGGGTATTGAAACTGGAATAGTGGGACATGACTTCTGAAGCACTGTTAGAAATTAATTTGACTTTCCTAATCTCTTAGTTCACATCTTATTTCAATATACTATAATTCCCCAATCAATTTGCTTATATTTTATTTCAATTTACTATACTTTTCTTCTATAATTAAAAATACGATTATTAATTTTTTCGAATAATATTGAAAAGGAGGAAAATCATGTTTGTTGCGAGAGATACTAGGGGAGAATTGGTAAATGTGTTAGAGGATAAGCTTGAGAAGGAAGAATACACCTGCCCAGCTTGTGGAGGCCAGGTCCGTTTGCGTCAAGGACCAAGTGTACGAACCCATTTTGCCCATAAATCCTTAAAAGACTGTGATTATTCCTTTGAAAATGAAAGTCCAGAACACTTGGCAAATAAGGAAGTCCTCTATAATTGGTTGAAAACAGAGGCTGAGGTGCAATTAGAATACCCGCTTACAGAGCTTAAACAGATTGCGGATGTATTTGTAAATGGTAATCTAGTTTTAGAAGTTCAGTGTAGTCCCTTGCCTCAAAAAATTCTTAAAGAGCGCAGTGAGGGCTATCGTAGTCAGGGTTACCAGGTACTGTGGTTGCTGGGGGAAAAACTTTGGCTCAAGGAGCGTTTGACTCGTCTGCAAGAAGGTTTTCTCTATTTCAGTCAAAACATGGGCTTTTATGTTTGGGAAGTAGACAAGGAAAAACATCTTTTAAGACTCAAATACCTGATTCACCAGGATCTTCGAGGCAAACTCCATTATCAAATCAAGGAATTTCCCTATGGCCAAGATAGTCTACTGGAGATATTACGTTTTCCCTATAAGAAACAAAAAATATCTAGTTTTAGTGTTTCTCAGGACAAGGACATCTGTCGCTATATTCAGCAACAACTCTATTATCAAAATCCCATTTGGATGAAAGAACAAGCAGAAGCCTATCAAAAGGGAGAAAATCTCTTGATTTATGGCTTAAAAGAATGGTATCCACAAATTCGACCACTAGTAGGTGATTTTTGCCAAATTGAGAAGGACTTGACCGGCTATTATCAGTATTTTCAAACCTATTACCAAAAAAATCCTCAAAATGATTGGCAAAAGCTTTATCCACCAGCCTTTTATCAGCAATATTTCTTGAAAAATATGGTAGAATAGAAAGGATGGAGGAATCTAATGGTATTACAAAGAAATGAAATAAATGAAAAAGATACATGGGATCTATCAACGATCTACCCAACTGACCAGGCTTGGGAAGAAGCCTTAAAAGATTTAACAGAACAATTGGAGACAGTAGCCCAGTATGAAGGTCATCTCCTAGATAGTGCGGATAGCCTTCTAGAAATCACTGAATTTTCTCTTGAAATGGAACGCCAGATGGAGAAGCTTTACGTTTATGCTCATATGAAAAATGACCAGGATACACGTGAAGCCAAGTACCAAGAGTACTATGCCAAGGCCATGACTCTCTATAGCCAGCTAGACCAAGCCTTTTCATTCTATGAGCCTGAATTTATGGAAATCAGTGAAGAGCAGTATGCTGACTTTTTAGAAGCTCAGCTAAAATTGCAGGTTTATCAACACTATTTTGACAAACTTTTGCAAGGCAAGGAACACGTTCTATCACAAAGAGAAGAAGAATTATTAGCTGGAGCTAGTGAAATCTTTGGTTCGGCAAGTGAAACTTTCGCTATTTTAGATAATGCAGATATCGTCTTTCCATTTGTTAAAGATGAAGATGGTAACGAAGTACAATTATCACATGGCGTTTATATGCGTTTGATGGAGTCTAAAAATCGTGAAGTTCGCCGAGATGCTTATCAGGCCCTTTATGCAACTTACGAGCAATTCCAACATACTTATGCTAAAACCTTGCAAACAAATGTTAAGGTTCAAAACTATCGTGCAAAAGTTCGTAACTACAAGAGTGCTCGTCATGCAGCCCTAGCGGCAAATTTTGTTCCAGAGAGTGTTTATGACAATTTGGTAGCAGCAGTTCGCAAGCATTTGCCACTCTTGCATCGCTATCTCAACCTTCGTTCAAAAATCTTGGGAATTTCAGACCTCAAGATGTACGATGTCTACACACCTCTTTCATCTGTTGAATACAGTTTCACCTACGAGGAAGCCTTGAAAAAGGCAGAAGAGGCCTTGGCAGTCTTGGGTGAGGATTACTTGAGCCGTGTTAAACGTGCCTTTAGCGAGCGTTGGATTGATGTTTATGAAAACCAAGGCAAGCGTTCAGGTGCCTACTCTGGGGGTTCTTACGATACCAATGCCTTTATGCTTCTAAACTGGCAGGACAATCTAGACAATCTCTTTACCCTTGTCCATGAGACTGGTCACAGTATGCATTCTAGCTATACTCGTGAAACGCAGCCTTATGTTTATGGAGATTATTCTATCTTTTTGGCTGAAATTGCTTCAACAACAAATGAGAATATCTTAACGGAGAAATTGTTGGAAGAAGTGGAAGACGATGCAACGCGCTTTACTATTCTCAATAACTTCCTAGACGGTTTCCGTGGAACAGTTTTTCGTCAAACTCAATTCGCTGAGTTTGAACACGCGATTCATCAAGCAGACCAAAATGGTGAAGTCTTGACAAGCGATTTCCTAAATAAACTCTACGCAGACTTGAACCAAGAGTATTATGGTTTGAGTAAGGAAGACAATCCTGAAATCCAATACGAGTGGGCTCGCATTCCACACTTCTACTATAACTACTATGTATACCAATATTCAACAGGTTTTGCAGCAGCCTCAGCCTTGGCTGAAAAAATTGTCCATGGTAGTCAAGAAGACCGTGACCGCTATATCGACTACCTTAAGGCAGGTAAATCTGACTATCCACTTAATGTCATGAGAAAAGCTGGTGTTGATATGGAGAAGGAAGACTATCTCAACGATGCCTTTGCAGTCTTCGAACGTCGTTTGAATGAGTTTGAAGCCCTTGTTGAAAAATTGGGATTGGCATAAGATGGTTGAATCATATAGTAAAAATGCCAACCATAACATGCGTCGCCCTGTCGTCAAGGAAGAAATTGTGGACTTGATGCGTCAGCGTCAAAAGCAAGTCACAGGCGATTTGAAAGAATTGGAAGAATTTGCTCGCAAGGAAAATATTCCCATTATTCCCCATGAAACGGTTGCTTATTTCCGTTTTCTCATGGAAACCATGCAACCTAAAAACATTCTGGAAATTGGGACGGCTATCGGTTTTTCAGCTCTCTTGATGGCTGAACATGCACCAAATGCAAAGATTACAACCATTGACCGCAATCCAGAAATGATTGGTTTTGCTAAGGAAAATTTTGCTCAATTTGACAGTCGCAAGCAAATTACTCTCCTAGAAGGAGATGCGGTAGATATCTTATCTACACTGACAGAGTCCTATGATTTTGTCTTTATGGATTCTGCCAAGTCTAAATATATCGTCTTTCTGCCAGAAATCCTCAAACACTTGGACGTTGGAGGTGTGGTTGTCTTGGATGATATTTTCCAAGGTGGCGATGTTGCCAAGGACATTATGGAAGTCCGTCGTGGCCAGCGAACCATTTATCGTGGTCTTCAAAGATTATTCGATGCAACCTTAGACAATCCAGGACTCACTGCAACATTAGTACCTTTAGGGGACGGCATTCTCATGCTTCGTAAAAATGTAGCAGACGTTCAATTGCCTGTTAGCGAATGATTTTCAGAATAATTTAAGAAAATATAGTAAAATAGATAGGGTAACACTTATCTCAAAGGAGTAGACATGAAGAAAAAACTATTGGCAGGTGCCATTACACTATTATCAGTAGCAACTTTAGCAGCTTGTTCGAAAGGTTCAGAAGGAGCAGATCTTATCAGCATGAAAGGAGATGTTATCACTGAACATCAGTTCTTCGAGGAAGTAAAGAATAATCAAGCAGCTCAACAAGTTTTGCTTAACATGACCATTCAAAATGTTTTTGAAAAACAATATGGGTCAGAAGTAACTGACAAAGAAGTAGAAGATGCAATTGCTGAAGAACAAAAGAAATATGGGGACAGCTATCAAAATGTACTCTCACGTGCCGGAATGACACTTGAGACACGTAAAGCTCAAATCCGTACTAGTAAATTGGTTGAATTAGCAGTTAAGAAGGCAGCAGAAGCTGAATTGACAGATGATGCTTATAAGAAGGCCTTTGATGAATACACTCCAGATGTAACGGCTCAAATCATTCGTCTTGATAATGAGGATAAAGCGAAAGAAGTCCTCGAAAAAGCTAAGGCAAGTGGCGCAGATTTCGCTCAATTAGCTAAAGATAACTCAACTGATGAGAAAACCAAAGCTAACGGTGGTGAAATCACTTTTGATTCAGCTTCAACAGAGGTACCAGATCAAGTTAAGAAAGCAGCTTTTGCCTTGGATGTTAACGGCATTTCTGATGTCATTACAGCTACTGGTACTCAGGCATACAGCAGTCAATATTACATTGTAAAACTCACTAAGAAAACAGAAAAGTCATCTAATATTGATGACTATAAAGAAAAATTGAAGACGCTTATTCTTACTCAAAAACAAAATGATTCATCATTTGTTCAAAGTATTATCGGAAAAGAGTTGCAAGCTGCAAATATTAAAGTTAAAGATCAAGCTTTCCAAAATATCTTTACTCAATACATTGGTGGTGGAGATTCAAGCTCAAGCAGTTCTTCAAAAGAATAAAACAGAAAAGAGCCAAGCGCTCTTTTTCTTATGGGAAAATCTTATATCTTAAGGGTAAGGGTTTTTTTCTTTCTGAAAAAGTGGTATAATAGCAATCAAAACTAGAAAATAAAACGGAATTGGGAACAAATTTCTTTGTTCCTATTAGAGTGGTGTGATATGAAAATTAGTAAAAGGCACCTGTTAAACTATTCCATTTTGATACCTTATCTTCTTTTGTCTGTATTAGGGCTAATCGTAGTATATTCGACGACGAGTGCAACCCTGATTGAAGAAGGGAAAAGTGCTCTTCAATTGGTCCGAAACCAAGGTGTTTTCTGGATAGTTAGTTTAATTTTGATCGCCTTAATATATAAGTTAAAACTAGGTTTCTTAAGGAATGAACGACTGATTATTATCGTTATGTTCATAGAGATAATTTTACTAGCTTTGGCACGTTTAATAGGAGTTCCGGTTAATGGAGCCTACGGTTGGATTTCAGTAGGACCTGTAACAATTCAACCAGCAGAGTATCTAAAAATTATTATTATTTGGTATTTGGCTCATCGTTTTTCCAAACAACAAGAAGAAATCGCTATTTACGATTTCCAAGTTTTAACTCAAAATCAATGGATTCCTCGTGCTTTTAATGATTGGCGCTTTGTCCTTTTGGTAATGATAGGAAGTCTGGCTATTTTCCCAGATTTGGGGAATGCTACTATCCTAGCTTTGGTTGCCTTGATTATGTATACAGTTAGTGGGATTGCTCATCGTTGGTTTATAGCCTTTATCGGTCTTTTGTTTGGAGTTTCGGCCCTTTCCTTAACAGCTATTGATATGATAGGGGTTGATAAGTTTTCAAAAGTTCCAGTATTTGGATATGTGGCTAAGCGTTTCAGCGCCTATTTTAATCCCTTCGCCGATTTGGCAGGAGCTGGTCATCAACTTGCAAATTCCTACTTTGCCATGGTCAATGGTGGATGGTTTGGTCTAGGTTTAGGAAACTCAATCGAAAAACGTGGCTATTTACCAGAAGCCCATACAGACTTTGTTTTTTCAATTGTCATTGAAGAGTTTGGATTTGTGGGAGCCAGCTTGATCTTGGCACTTGTCTTCTTCCTTATTTTACGAATTATTCTGGTAGGAATTCGTGCTAAGAATCCCTTTAATTCCATGATGGCGATTGGGGTTGGGGGGATGATGTTGGTACAGGTCTTTGTTAATATCGGTGGAATTTCTGGTATTATTCCTTCAACTGGAGTAACCTTCCCTTTCCTATCGCAAGGAGGAAACAGTCTCCTAGTCTTATCTGTAGCCATCGCCTTTGTCTTAAATATTGATGCAAGTGAAAAGCGTGCCCAATTATATGAGGAGTTAGAAGCTCACTCATCACACTATATGTAGAGCTGATAGTGGAAAGGATTACCTATGTCTCTTCAAAAATTAGAAAACTATAGTAATAAAGCTGTTGTGCAAGAAGAAGTATTGATTTTAACAGAATTGTTAGAAGATATCACTAAAAATATGCTTGCTCCAGAGACTTTTGAAAAAATCATGCAGTTGAAGGAATTGTCAACTCAAGAAGATTATCAAGGTTTGAACCAATTAGTTACTAGTCTGTCAAATGATGAAATGGCTTATATTTCACGCTATTTCTCTATCTTACCTCTTTTGATTAATATTTCAGAAGACGTGGATTTGGCCTATGAAATCAACCACCAAAATAATATCGATCAAGATTATCTTGGTAAGTTGTCAGCAACAATCAAAATGGTTGCAGAAAAAGAAAATGCGGTTGAAATTTTAGAACATTTGAATGTTGTTCCTGTTTTGACAGCTCACCCAACACAAGTGCAACGTAAGAGCATGCTGGATTTGACTAACCATATCCATACCCTCTTGCGTAAGTATCGTGATGTGAAATTAGGCTTGATTAATAAGGAAAAATGGCATAATGATCTCCGTCGTTATATTGAGATTATCATGCAGACAGACATGATTCGTGAAAAGAAATTGAAAGTGACCAATGAAATCACGAATGTTATGGAATACTACAATAGTTCATTCCTGAAGGCAGTTCCTCATTTGACTGCTGAGTACAAGCGTCTGGCTAAAAAACACGGTTTGGAGTTGAAACATCCTAAACCAATTACCATGGGAATGTGGATTGGTGGAGACCGTGATGGGAATCCCTTTGTGACTGCAGACACTTTAAAACAATCTGCTATGACCCAGTGTGAAGTCATCATGAATTACTATGATGAAAAGATTTACCAACTTTATCGTGAGTTCTCTCTCTCAACCAGTATTGTCAATGTCAGCAAGCAAGTTAGAGAAATGGCTCGTCAATCTAAGGATAACTCTATTTATCGTGAAAAAGAGCTTTACCGTCGTGCCTTGTTTGATATTCAATCAAAAATCCAAGCGACAAAAACCTATCTGATTGAAGATAAGGAAGTTGGGGCTCGCTATGAAACAGCTAATGATTTTTATAAAGATTTAATTACCATTCGTGATTCCCTCTTGGAAAACAAGGGAGAAGCACTGATTTCTGGTGATTTTGTTGAGCTGATTCAGGCAGTTGAAATTTTTGGTTTCTATTTGGCCTCCATCGACATGCGTCAAGATTCTAGTGTTCATGAAGCTTGTGTGGCCGAACTATTGAAATCAGCAGGAATCCATTCTCGTTACAGCGAACTAAGTGAAGAGGAAAAATGCCAGCTTCTCTTAAAAGAATTAGAAGAAGATCCACGCATTCTTTCTGCTACTCATGTTGAAAAATCAGAGTTACTTGAAAAAGAATTGGCCATCTTTAAGGCTGCCCGTAATTTGAAAGATAAGTTGGGTGATGATGTTATTCGTCAGACCATTATTTCACATGCAACCAGCGTATCAGACATGCTGGAATTGGCTATCTTACTAAAAGAAGTAGGGCTAGTTGATAAAGAGAGAGCTCGTGTCCAAATTGTCCCTCTTTTTGAAACAATCGAGGACTTGGACCACTCAGAAGAAACCATGAGGGAATACCTTTCTCTTGGTCTAGCTAAGAAATGGATTGCTTCACGTAATAATTACCAAGAAATCATGCTTGGTTACTCTGACAGTAATAAAGATGGTGGTTACTTATCATCATGTTGGACCCTCTACAAGGCTCAACAACAATTGACTGCTATTGGAGATGAATTTGGTGTTAAGGTTACCTTCTTCCACGGCCGTGGTGGGACTGTCGGTCGTGGTGGTGGACCAACTTATGAAGCTATTACCTCCCAACCGCTCAAGTCTATCAAGGATCGTATCCGCTTGACGGAGCAGGGTGAAGTAATTGGTAATAAATACGGAAACAAAGATGCTGCTTATTATAACCTTGAAATGTTGGTTTCAGCAGCTATTAACCGCATGATTACTCAGTGGAAGAGTGATACTAATACCTCAAATCGCTATGAGGCTATTATGGACCAAGTAGTGGACCGTAGTTATGATATTTATCGAGATTTAGTCTTTGGGAATGAACATTTTTATGATTATTTCTTTGAGTCAAGTCCAATCAAGGCTATTTCCAGCTTTAATATTGGTTCTCGTCCAGCTGCTCGTAAGACCATTACTGAAATCGGTGGTTTGCGTGCCATTCCTTGGGTCTTCTCGTGGTCACAAAGTCGTGTCATGTTCCCAGGATGGTATGGTGTCGGATCAAGCTTCAAGGAGTTTATCGATAAAAATCCAGAGAATATTGCTATCTTACGAGATATGTACCAAAATTGGCCTTTCTTCCAGTCTCTCCTTTCAAATGTCGATATGGTCTTGTCAAAATCGAACATGAATATTGCTTTTGAATATGCTAAGTTATGTGAAGATGATCAAGTGAAGGCTATTTATGATACTATTTTAGACGAATGGCAATTAACTAAAAATGTTATCCTAGAGATTGAAGGGTATGACGAATTATTAGCTGAAAATCCATATCTAAAAGCAAGTTTGGATTACCGTATGCCTTACTTTAATATCCTTAACTATATCCAGTTGGAGTTGATTAAACGTCAACGCCGAGGAGAATTATCAAGCGATCAAGAAAAATTAATTCATACAACCATCAACGGAATTGCGACAGGATTGCGTAATTCGGGTTGATACCTTTCAAACTTCCTCTGTTCTATAGGGGAAGTTTTTGAATATTTCAAAAAAATACTAAAAGAGTCTTGACAAGTAGTTGAAAAATGATATAATTTAAACATTCAGAAAAGTAATCATTCAAACTTTTTAGAGAGTCTGTGGTAGCTGAAAACAGATAAGTGGTAATGATGAAAATTGGGCTGGATGTTATTTAGAATTTGAAATCATAAAAATTCGGTGAGCACACCTTACAGTGCATCTCGTTATTGCGAGACTGAGCGATAGGGAAATTCCCTGTAATTGAGGTGGTACCGCGCATCGACGTCCTCACACAAGTTTTTTGTGTGAGGACTTTTTTATAGGAGGTTTGTATGGAAAGAAAACGATGGCGTCGCTTGTTTATACTCAATGAAAATCAAAAAGCAAACTAGGAAGCTAGCCGCAGGTTGCTCAAAGCACTGCTTTGAGGTTGTGGATAGAACTGACGAAGTCAGTAAACATAGCTACGGTAAGGCGACGCTGACGTGGTTTGAAGAGATTTTCGAAGAGTATTAGATAAGTGAAGTATTTTAAAGAAATAAAAAGGAGAAATAGAATGAAAAATAAACGTTTAATTGGAATTATCGCTGCATTAGCAGTCTTAGTAGCAGGAAGTTTGATTTACTCTTCAATGAATAAACCAGAAGCTAAGAATGAGAAAAAAGTTGCCAAAGTTGGTGTCCTTCAGTTTGTCAGCCATCCATCTCTTGACTTGATTTATAAAGGAATTCAAGATGGACTTGCAGAAGAAGGTTATAAAGATGACCAAGTTAAAATCGATTTTATGAACTCAGAAGGTGACCAAAGTAAGGTTGCGACAATGAGTAAACAATTGGTTGCAAATGGCAATGACCTTGTGGTTGGTATTGCAACACCAGCTGCTCAAGGTTTGGCTAGCGCCACAAAAGACTTACCGGTTATCATGGCTGCTATTACAGACCCAATTGGTGCTAATTTGGTTAAAGATTTGAAAAAACCAGGTGGCAACATTACAGGGGTGTCTGACCACAATCCAGCTCAACAACAAGTTGAACTCATCAAGGCTCTAACACCAAATGTGAAAACAATCGGAGCTCTTTACTCAAGTAGCGAAGACAATTCAAAAACACAGGTCGAAGAATTTAAGGCTTATGCTGAAAAAGCAGGTTTGACAGTGGAAACATTTGCGGTTCCTTCAACAAATGAAATTGCTTCAACAGTCAACGTTATGACTAGCAAGGTCGATGCTATCTGGGTTCCAATCGATAACACAATTGCTTCAGCCTTCTCAACAGTTGTATCAAGCAACCAATCAGCTAAAAAACCAATCTACCCAAGTGCAACCGCCATGGTAGAAGCAGGTGGCTTGGCATCAGTTGTAGTTGACCAACATGACCTTGGTGTGGCAACTGGTAAAATGATTGCGCAAGTCTTGAAAGGTGCAAAACCAGCCGATACTCCAGTTAATGTCTTTTCAACTGGTAAGTCAGTTATCAACAAAAAATTGGCACAAGAGCTAGGTATTACGATTCCTGATTCTGTTCTAAAAGAAGCGGGACAAGTGATTGAATAATCTGTAATGGAGGAGTTGGGGACATCTCCTCCAATTTTTTACAATAGAAATCATATAGAAAAGGTTAAGAAACAGATGATACTATCTATTATTTCTCAAGGATTTGTCTGGGCTATTTTAGGTCTGGGAATCTTTATGACATTTAGGATTTTAAACTTTCCAGATATGACGACAGAAGGTTCCTTCCCTCTTGGGGGAGCTGTTGCTGTCACTTTGATAACCAAAGGCGTGAACCCATTTTTAGCGACACTTGTTGCTGTAGGAGCAGGTTGTTTGGCTGGTATGGCAGCAGGTCTTCTTTATACAAAAGGGAAGATCCCAACCTTGCTCTCAGGGATTTTGGTGATGACTTCCTGTCACTCTATCATGCTCTTGATTATGGGACGTGCAAATTTAGGACTGCTTGGAACCAAGCAAATTCAGGATGTTTTGCCTTTTGATTCAGATTTGAACCAACTCTTGACAGGTCTTATCTTTGTAAGTCTTGTTATTGCTCTCATGCTCTTTTTCTTGGATACCAAACTAGGACAAGCCTATATTGCTACAGGGGATAATCCTGATATGGCTAGAAGTTTTGGAATTCATACTGGACGCATGGAGCTTATGGGCTTGGTCTTATCAAATGGTGTGATTGCCCTTGCAGGAGCTCTCATTGCCCAGCAAGAAGGGTATGCCGATGTATCTCGAGGAATCGGGGTTATCGTTGTGGGGCTTGCAAGTTTGATTATTGGAGAAGTTATCTTCAAGAGTTTGAGCTTGGCAGAACGTCTGGTTACCATCGTTGTAGGTTCTATCGCTTATCAATTCTTAGTGTGGGCGGTTATCGCTCTTGGCTTTAATACAAGTTACCTTCGTTTATACAGTGCCGTGATTTTGGCAGTCTGTCTCATGATTCCAACATTTAAGCAAACAATCTTGAAAGGAGCCAAGTTAAGCAAATGACAGCAATTGTAGAATTAAAAAATGCAACCAAAATCGTTAAAAATGGCTTTGATGAAGAAAAGATTATTTTAAATGATGTTTCCTTAGAAATTTTTGAACAGGACTTTATCACGATTTTAGGTGGAAATGGTGCTGGGAAATCAACTCTCTTTAACACTATTGCAGGAACCTTATCACTAACCAGTGGAACTATTCGTATCTTGGGTGAAGATGTTACCAAGTTTTCACCAGAGAAGCGTGCCAAGTACTTGTCTCGTGTTTTCCAAGATCCAAAGATGGGAACAGCTCCTCGTATGACGGTTGCTGAAAATCTTTTAATTGCCAAGTTTCGTGGTGAAAAGCGTGCATTGTTACCACGACGCTTGACTAGCTATAAGGATGAATTTCAGGCAACCATTGAAAAAGTAGGGAATGGTCTTGAGAGACATTTGAATACACCGATCGAGTTCTTATCAGGTGGGCAAAGACAGGCTTTGAGTCTCTTGATGGCAACCTTGAAGAGACCTGAATTACTCCTGTTAGATGAGCATACTGCTGCCCTTGATCCAAAGACCAGTGTGGCCTTAATGGAATTGACAGATGAATTTGTCAAGAAAGATCAGCTGACAGCCCTTATGATTACTCATCATATGGAAGATGCTCTCAAATACGGCAATCGCTTGATTGTCATGAAAGAAGGACGGATTATCCAAGATTTAAACCAAGAAGAAAAAGCAAAGATGAAGATTTCAGACTACTATCAATTATTTGAATAGATAATCTCTATTTTCATCAAGAATTGTGAAGCAAAACTTAGAAGCATGGAAGTGTTTCTGAGTTTTTTATCTTCTCTTGAAATTTTAAAAAATGAAGCAAAGATAATCATGGAAAGTGTATGAAATGGTTTACTTTTTTTCTGAAATAAAGTATACTATATAAAGTAAACTATGATAACATGGAGGTATTGTGTATGGTTGACAAACAAGTCATTGAAGAAATCAAAAACAATGCCAACATTGTGGAAGTCATAGGAGATGTGATTTCTTTACAGAAGGCTGGACGGAACTATTTAGGGCTCTGTCCTTTTCATGGTGAAAAGACTCCTTCTTTCAACGTTGTAGAGGACAAGCAGTTTTACCACTGTTTTGGTTGTGGTCGCTCGGGTGACGTCTTTAAGTTCATAGAGGAGTACCAAGGTGTTCCATTTATGGAGGCTGTCCAAATCTTAGGTCAGCGTGTTGGGATAGAGGTAGAAAAACCGCTTTATAGTGAACAGAAGCAAGTTTCGCCTCACCAAGCTCTTTATGATATGCACGAAGATGCAGCCAAATTTTATCATGCTATTCTCATGACAACAACCATGGGTGAAGAGGCGAGAAATTACCTTTATCAGCGTGGTTTGACAGATGAAGTGCTCAAACATTTTCGGATTGGTTTAGCACCTCCAGAACGAAACTATCTCTATCAACGTTTGTCTGATCAGTATCGTGAAGAGGATTTACTGGATTCAGGACTGTTTTATCTCTCTGATGCCAATCAATTTGTAGACACCTTTCACAATCGCATCATGTTTCCCCTAACAAATGATCAGGGAAAGGTTATTGCCTTCTCAGGTCGTATCTGGCAGAAAACGGATTCACAAACTTCTAAGTATAAAAATAGCCGATCAACTGCAATTTTTAATAAAAGTTACGAATTATATCATATGGATAGGGCTAAAAAATCTTCTGGAAAAGTCAGTGAGATTTACCTGATGGAAGGGTTCATGGATGTCATTGCTGCCTATAGGGCTGGAATCGAAAACGCTGTCGCATCTATGGGAACGGCCTTGAGTCGTGAGCATGTTGATCATCTGAAAAGGTTGACCAAGAAGTTAGTCCTTGTTTACGATGGCGATAAGGCTGGGCAAGCCGCGACATTGAAAGCCTTGGATGAAATTGGTGATATGCCTGTGCAAATCGTCAGCATGCCTGATAACTTGGATCCAGATGAGTATCTACAAAAAAATGGTCCAGAAGACTTGGCCTATCTATTAACGAAAACTCGTATTAGTCCGATTGAGTTCTACATTCACCAGTACAAGCCTGAAAACAGTGAAAATCTGCAAGCTCAGATTGAGTTTATTGAAAAAATAGCTCCCTTGATTGTCCAAGAAAAGTCCATCACTGCTCAAAACAGCTATATTCATATTTTAGCTGACAGTCTGGCATCCTTTGATTATGCCCAGATTGAGCAGATTGTGAATGAGAGTCGCCAGGCGCAAAGGCAGAATCGCATGGAAGGAATTTCCAGACCGACGCAAATCACTATGCCTGTCACCAAGCAGTTATCAGCTATTATGAGAGCAGAAGCCCATCTACTCTATCGGATGATGGAATCCCCTCTTGTTTTGAACGATTACCGTTTGCGAGAAGACTTTGCATTTGCTACACCTGAATTTCAGGTCTTATATGACTTGCTTGGCCAGTATGGCAATCTTCCTCCAGAAGTTCTAGCAGAACAGACAGATGAAGTTGAAAGAGCCTGGTATCAGGTTTTAGCTCAGGATTTGCCTGCTGAGATGTCGTCGCAGGAACTTAGTGAAGTAGAAATGACTCTAAACAAGGCTCTCTTGAATCAGGACAATATGAGAATTAAAAAGAAGGTGCAGGAAGCTAGCCATGTAGGAGATACAGACACAGCCCTAGAAGAATTGGAACGTTTAATTTCCCAAAAGAGAAGAATGGAGTAATAATGGCAACAAAACAAAAAGAAGTAACAACATTTGACGTACAAGTAGCAGAATTTATCCGTAATCATAAGCAAAAAGGGACAGCAACAGACGATGAAATTAATGCTAGTCTAGTCATTCCTTTTACCTTGGATGCTGATGGGATTGAAGATCTCTTGCAACGGATTCAGGATGCAGGGATTTCTATCACAGATAACGAAGGAAATCCAAGTGCACGTGTCCTTAGTGCTGAAGAAGAACCAGAACTCAGCGATGAGGACTTGATTGGTTCAACTTCGGCTAAGGTCAACGACCCTGTCCGTATGTACTTGAAAGAGATTGGAGTCGTTCCTCTCTTGACCAATGAAGAGGAAAAAGAGTTGGCACTGGCTGTTGAAGCTGGTGATATCGAAGCTAAACAACGCCTTGCGGAAGCCAACCTTCGTTTGGTTGTTTCCATCGCCAAACGCTATGTTGGTCGTGGTATGCAGTTTCTTGACTTGATTCAAGAAGGAAATATGGGCTTGATGAAGGCGGTTGACAAGTTTGACTATTCTAAAGGGTTCAAGTTCTCAACTTACGCAACTTGGTGGATTCGTCAGGCTATCACTCGTGCTATTGCGGATCAAGCTCGTACCATCCGTATCCCAGTTCACATGGTTGAAACCATCAATAAATTGGTTCGTGAACAGCGTAATCTCCTTCAAGAATTAGGTCAAGATCCCACACCAGAACAAATCGCTGAACGTATGGATATGACTCCTGATAAGGTTCGTGAAATCTTGAAGATTGCCCAAGAACCAGTATCTCTTGAAACACCAATCGGTGAAGAGGATGATAGTCACCTTGGGGACTTTATCGAAGATGAAGTGATTGAAAATCCAGTGGATTATACAACTCGTATCGTCTTGCGTGAGCAGTTGGATGAGGTATTGGATACTCTTACAGATCGTGAAGAAAATGTTCTGCGTCTGCGTTTCGGATTAGATGATGGAAAAATGCGTACCCTTGAAGATGTAGGTAAAGTCTTTAATGTGACTCGCGAGCGTATCCGTCAGATTGAAGCTAAGGCTTTGAGAAAACTACGTCAACCAAGTCGCAGCAAACCGCTTCGTGATTTTATTGAAGACTAGGAGTGAGAAAAATTATGGCTTATACAGAAGAACAAATTGAAAACATCAAAACACGAATTTTATCAGCCTTGGAAGAAGTTATCGACCCTGAGTTGGGAATTGATATTGTCAATCTTGGTTTAATTTATGAGATTCGTTTTGATGGAGATACAGGACATACTGAAATTGATATGACACTCACTACTATGGGTTGCCCTTTGGCAGATCTCTTGACGGATCAGATTTATGATGCCATGACAGAGGTGCCAGAAGTAACGGATACTGAGGTCAAATTAGTCTGGTATCCAGCCTGGACAGTTGAAAAAATGAGTCGTTATGCCCGCATTGCCCTAGGCATTAAGTAAACATATAAAAGGATGTGAGAGACCATTGGAAAAGCGAGGAAATTTCCCCCTCTTTTCCTCTAGTCTCTCCTTTCTTTTGCTGATTTTATTCAAAGAAAATGATATAATAGTAGTTATGGAAAAAAAGAAATTACGTATCAATATGTTAAGTTCAAGTGAGAAAGTAGCAGGACAAGGAGTTTCGGGCGCTTACCGTGAATTGGTTCGTCTTCTTCACCGTGATGCCAAGGACCAATTGATTGTTACAGAAAATCTTCCAATCGAGGCAGATGTGACTCACTTTCATACAATTGATTTCCCCTATTATTTATCAACATTCCAAAAGAAGCGCTCAGGTAGGAAAATTGGCTATGTGCATTTCTTGCCTGATACACTTGAGGGGAGCTTGAAGATTCCATTTTTCTTAAAGGGAATTGTTAAACGCTATGTATTTTCTTTTTACAACCGGATGGAGCACTTGGTTGTGGTTAATCCTATGTTTATTGAGGATTTGGTGGTAGCTGGTATTCCACGTGAAAAAGTAACTTATATTCCTAACTTTGTCAACAAAGAAAAATGGCATCCCCTTCCACAAGAAGAGGTAGCGAGACTGCGAACAGAACTTGGCGTTAGTGACAATCAGTTTATCGTAGTAGGTGCTGGTCAAGTCCAGAAACGCAAAGGGATTGATGATTTTATCCGTCTGGCTGAGGAATTGCCTCAGATTACCTTTATCTGGGCGGGTGGTTTCTCTTTTGGTGGTATGACAGATGGTTATGAACGCTACAAGAAAATGATGGATAATCCACCTGAAAATTTGATGTTTCCAGGTATTGTGTCCCCAGAGCGAATGCGTGAATTGTATGCCCTAGCGGATCTTTTCTTGTTGCCTAGTTATAATGAGCTCTTTCCTATGACGATTTTAGAAGCTGCCAGTTGTGAGGCTCCTATTATGTTGCGTGATTTGGATCTCTATAAGGTGATTTTGGAGGGAAATTATCGGGCAACAGCAGATAGAGAAGAGATGAAAGAGGCTATTTTAGAATATCAAGCAAATCCTGTTGCCTTAAAAGATCTCAAAGAAAAAGCTAAGAATATTTCTAGAGAGTATTCTGAAGAGCATCTGTTACAAATTTGGTTGGACTTTTATGAGAAACAAGCCGCTTTAGGGAGAAAGTAAAAAGTGAGGTAATCTATGCGAATTGGTTTATTTACAGATACCTATTTTCCTCAGGTTTCTGGTGTTGCGACCAGTATTCGAACCTTGAAAACAGAACTTGAAAAGCAGGGACATGCTGTTTTTATCTTTACGACGACAGATAAGGATGTTAATCGCTACGAAGATTGGCAAATTATCCGCATTCCAAGTGTGCCTTTCTTTGCTTTCAAAGATCGCCGCTTTGCCTACCGAGGTTTTAGCAAGGCGCTTGAAATTGCTAAACAATATCAACTAGATATTATCCATACTCAGACAGAATTTTCTCTTGGCTTGTTGGGGATTTGGATTGCGCGTGAATTGAAGATTCCAGTCATCCATACCTATCACACCCAATATGAAGACTATGTACATTATATTGCTAAGGGGATGTTGATTCGTCCTAGTATGGTCAAGTATCTGGTTAGAGGTTTTTTGCATGATGTAGATGGAGTCATTTGCCCGAGTGAGATTGTCCGAGACTTGCTATCTGACTATAAAGTCAAGGTTGAAAAGCGGGTTATTCCAACTGGTATTGAGTTAGCTAAGTTTGAGCGTCCGGAAATAAAGCAAGAAAATCTGAAAGAACTGCGTAGTAAACTAGAGATTCAAGATGATGAACAGATGTTACTGAGTCTTTCCAGAATTTCCTATGAAAAAAATATTCAGGCAGTATTAGCAGCCTTTGCAGAAGTTCTGAAAGAAGAAGACAAGGTTAAACTGGTGGTAGCTGGGGATGGTCCTTATCTGGATGACCTCAAAGAGCAAGCCAAGAAACTAGAGATTCAAGACTCGGTCATCTTTACAGGGATGATTTCTCCTAGTGAGACAGCTCTTTATTATAAGGCAGCGGATTTCTTCATCTCGGCATCAACAAGTGAAACGCAAGGTTTGACCTACTTGGAAAGCTTGGCTAGTGGAACACCTGTCATCGCACATGGAAATCCATATCTGGACAATCTGATCAATGATAAAATGTTTGGAACCTTGTATTATGGAGAACATGATTTAGCTGGAGCTATTCTGGAAGCCCTGATTGCAACGCCAGATATGAATGAGCATACCTTATCAGATAAATTGTACGAGATTTCAGCTGAGAACTTTGGGAAACGAGTACATGAGTTTTATCTGGATGCTATCATTTCAAATAACTTCCAGAAAGATTTGGCTAAAGATGATACGGTTAGTCAGCGTATTTTTAAGACAGTTTTGTATCTTCCGCAAAAGGTGGTCGCTGTACCGGTAAAAGGCTCTAGACGCATGCTGAAGGCTTCAAAAACACAGTTAATCAGCATAAGAGATTATTGGAAAGACCATGAAGAATAGAAAGAGGAATAGCTATGAAAAAACAATTAATGAGAAGTGGGCGTGACAAAAAGATCGCGGGTGTTTGTGCCGGTGTGGCTCATTATCTAGATATGGATCCAACTATCGTTCGAGTCATTTGGGGTGTCCTTGCTTGCTGTTACGGAGCGGGAATTATAGCTTATATCATTTTATGGATTATTGCACCGGTATCAACTGACTATTGAAAACTAGTTGAATTCATGCTAAGATAATAGAAAATAGAATGTAATGAAGGAGAGAAAAATGGCATTTGGAGATAATGGAAATCGTAAAAAAACCTTGTTTGAGAAATTAACTTTAATTATCGTTGTTATTATGCTTTTAGCAAGTATTTTGGGTATTTTTGCAACTGCAATTGGTGCCCTTAGTAATCTATAAAATAGATTCAAGAAAATTTTGTGACTGGGATTTCCCAGCCCTTTTTTAAAGTGAGAAGAAAAAATGAGTATGTTTTTAGATACAGCCAAGATTAAGGTTAAGGCTGGTAATGGTGGCGATGGCATGGTTGCCTTTCGCCGTGAAAAATATGTCCCTAATGGCGGTCCTTGGGGCGGTGATGGTGGTCGTGGAGGCAATGTGGTCTTCGTTGTAGATGAAGGACTACGTACCTTGATGGATTTCCGCTACAATCGCCATTTCAAGGCTGATTCTGGTGAAAAAGGGATGACCAAAGGGATGCATGGTCGTGGTGCTGATGACCTTAGAGTTCGAGTGCCACAAGGTACGACTGTTCGTGATGCAGAGACTGGCAAGGTTTTGACAGATTTGATAGAACACGGGCAAGAATTTATCGTTGCTCACGGTGGACGTGGTGGACGTGGAAATATCCGCTTTGCGACACCAAAAAATCCTGCACCTGAAATCTCTGAAAATGGAGAACCAGGTCAGGAACGTGAATTACAGTTAGAACTTAAAATCCTTGCGGATGTCGGTTTAGTAGGTTTCCCATCTGTAGGGAAATCAACACTTTTAAGTGTTATTACCTCAGCTAAACCTAAAATTGGTGCCTACCACTTTACAACTATTGTGCCAAATTTAGGTATGGTTCGTACCCAATCGGGTGAATCTTTTGCAGTAGCTGATCTACCAGGATTGATTGAAGGTGCTAGTCAAGGTGTTGGTTTAGGAACCCAGTTCCTCCGTCACATCGAGCGTACACGTGTCATCCTTCATATCATTGATATGTCAGCTAGCGAAGGCCGTGCCCCTTATGAGGACTATCTAGCTATCAATAAAGAGCTGGAGTCATACAATCTTCGTCTCATGGAGCGTCCGCAGATTATTGTAGCCAATAAGATGGACATGCCTGAAAGTCAGGAAAATCTTGAAGAATTCAAGAAAAAATTGGCTGAAAACTACGATGAATTTGAAGAGTTACCAGCAATCTTCCCAATTTCTGGTTTGACCAAGCAAGGTCTGGCAACTCTCTTGGATGCTACAGCTGAATTGTTAGACAAGACACCAGAATTCTTGCTCTATGACGAGTCAGATATGGAAGAAGAAGCTTACTATGGATTTGATGAGGAAGAAAAAGCCTTTGAAATTAGTCGTGATGACGATGCCACATGGCTACTTTCTGGTGAAAAACTCATGAAACTCTTTAACATGACCAACTTTGATCGTGACGAATCAGTCATGAAATTTGCCCGCCAGCTTCGTGGTATGGGGGTTGATGAAGCCCTTCGTGCGCGTGGTGCTAAGGATGGGGACTTGGTCCGCATTGGTAAATTTGAGTTTGAATTTGTAGACTAGGAGACTGGTATGGGAGATAAACCGATATCTTTCCGAGATGCGGATGGCAATTTCGTTTCCGCCGCAGACCTTTGGAATGAAAAGAAATTGGAAGAACTATTTAATCGTCTCAATCCAAATCGTGCCCTGAGATTGGCACGAACCAAAAAAGACAATCCACCTCAGTAAAATAGATAAAAAGATTCCGTGTCAAATGAGACACGGAATTTTCTTATTCTTCAAAGAAAAATGGTGGAGCGAATTTTTTCAGTTCTTCAAAGCATTTTTGAGCAGCTTCTGCATCTTCACAGATGACAAGACATACATCATCGCCACAGAGGGTAGCGATAGCGTCGGGGAAGCTCAAAGCATCAATGATAGAACCAAAGGATTGAGCAAGTCCAGGAAGGGTTTTTAGCAGGACTTGATGTTGAACTGGGCGCATCAAGACAAG
The DNA here is from genome assembly GCF_003859975.1 of Streptococcus sp. OH4692_COT-348. Classification (GTDB taxonomy): domain Bacteria; phylum Bacillota; class Bacilli; order Lactobacillales; family Streptococcaceae; genus Streptococcus. The sequence continues at coordinate 48,760 of NZ_RQZB01000008.1, read as the reverse complement.
AGCATCTTCCATGTAAATTTCGAGACGTTTTTCCCATTTTGAGATAGAACCTGTATTGAGCACGTAGTAAGAATTGTCTTCTTCTCGTACTTTTGAGAGGTTCATACTTTTAATATCTCTCGAAAGTGTAGCTTGTGTAACTTGAATATCATTATCGGCAAGAAGAGCTTGTAGCTCAGCTTGAGTATGGATCTTGTTTTTCGTTACAAGAGCTCGTATGAGTTGGTGTCGGTGTTCGGATTTGTTCATAAAATATTACTCCTTGTACAAGGTACAGAAAGCGTGGACTGAACGAGATCGTCAGTCGGGTGGTAAGCGGTATTGTCACGTATGATGATTTTAAAGTCAGTAGTATAAAGAACTATACGGAGAAAATCTCCTTCTTTTAACTTGTCACTAGTTGGGTACAGATGAATTGGCTGTCTATTCCTTCATCAGCATGGTTGTTCTCTACTAACAGTGAATCATTCAATTTTGGTAGCATTTGTCACGGCTTGTTGTGAATTTATACTAAATGTCAATTCACAGAGATTGACCAACATGTGGTGTGGTAGCGTGTATGATAGAGGGTCACACATGTTGGTTATGGGGCGGTATCTTTTGTTCAAACTCCAGTTATGGGCTTATCACAAGTCCTTCTTTGAGAGTGAATTTGATACTAAGTTTATGTTTCCTTAGACTGTTCAAGTGGAAATAGTTCCATATTGAACAGTCTGATATATTATACCTTTTGACAAGGTAGGATAAGAGTAGACTGTTCAAGATCAACAGTTAGGTGGTAAGCGGTGTTGTCACGTATGGTGATTTCAAAGTCAGTAGTATAGAGGACTAAACGGAGAGTGTCTCCTTCTTTTAACTTGTAAATAGTCGGTTGCAGTTCAAACTGGATATCCATCCATTCATCTGCAGTAATATCCTCTACTAACAGTAAATCATTTCTATTTTGCAAATTGAGATAGCCTTTTGTCACGACTCGTTGTTCATTTGGTCTAAATGGTAATTCACATAGATTTTCCAACATGTGGTAGCGACCATTGTCAATGGTTCTAGCACTTAAAACAGCTGGATAAGGTTGTAGGTATTTCTTTTGACCATGTTCCAGTAATTGGGCAGATAAGAGCCCCTTGTTTGTGCTGGATTTGATACGAAGATTGAGCTGAGCTCGACCGTTCAAGTGAAGATCTTTGGTCACAGGAAGGTCAATGGTGATTTGATTGGCTTTCCCTTGATAGAGTTCTGTATTGAAGGATTGGTATGTCTTACCATAACGATCAAAATCCTTATCTAAGTACTGGTTTTGAATAACTTGCTCTTCTTGACCAAGTGCGAAGGTTTCTGAGCTTTCTTGATTACCGAAATCAGAAAGAATCTGCCAAGTATGAGGAGCGGTATTGTCCTGCCAGATAACGGTTGGAAGTTGAAAATCTATATCTAGCCCCAATAATTTCTTAGTCAATAAGGCATTCATGGATTCACGAAAGTCAATGGACTGCCAATTGTTCATATAAACATGGGCACCATTATGGAAAAAGAGATGCTTATTAATATAATCAGGAAGAGCATGAAACATCTGGTAAACATGAAGTGGTTTGACATTCCAATCCTGAGAACCATGAGTAAAGACAACCTCTGCTTTTACCTTATGGGCATTGAGAAGATAGTTGCGGTCATGCCAAAACTGATTGTAGTCACCAGACTTGCGATCCAGTTGCTCTTTTACTTTTTCTAAATCAGCTTGGTGAGCTTCGTTACTACGAATATAGTCGCCAGCCAAGAGATTACGAGAGTAGGTTAGTTCAGCAAGAGAGTCAAAGTCCTCCCCTGGATATCCACCTGGGCTAGTCACCAGACCGTTTTCACGATAGTAATTGTACCATGAAGAAATGCCTGCCTCGGCAATAATGACTTCTAACCCATCGACTCCTGTAGTTGCAAGACCATTGGACATGGTACCTAGATAGGAAAGTCCAGTTGTGGCAACTTTTCCATTTGACCAGTCAGCCTTGACTTGACGCAGGCGCGTGTGGTCAGTGAAGGCTCGGCAACGACCATTGAGCCAATCAATGACATTTTTATAGGCTTCGATTTGCTGGTAGTCCCCATTAGTCATGAAACCAGTGGAGTCTTTGGTACCAACACCTGAGACATAGAGATTAGCAAACCCTCGTGGAAGGAAGTAGTCGTTGAGTGTATAGCTAGCGTTGATGTGTGTCAGCTTTTCTTCAGCTTCTGACACTAGCTCAGCTTGACCTTGAGGTTGGACGAGATTGAGTTGAGGTTCCTCTAGCTCGATCTTGTGAGCAGGTTTTACTTCAAGCTCACCCTCCATCTTGTATAGAGCCTTGTCACTAGCCTTATCATTTGTTCCCTGATGATAGGGACTTGCAGTCATGATAGCAGGGATTTGCCCTTCATAACGAGGACGAATAATGCTGACCTTGACTAAGTCTGGTAGCCCTTTTTGGTTAGTATCGACACGAGTCTCAACGTAAACAACTTCACGAATGACATCATGGCTAGAAAAAGTAGCTAAACTCTTGCCGTTAAAGTAGTGATAGTCATTATCCTCAGGAATAAGACCGTCGCTGACAAGTTGGTCGATAAGAGTGTTCCCCTTTTTGGTGCGAGTATTGAGTAACTGATAGAAATTTTCAATCAAGTCACCATATACAATGGGAAAACCAGTCTCTTTACGAAAAACATCACTGTCTTCAAAGTCAACCAAGTAAGAAAAACCTAAGAGTTGAAAGGCTACAGTATAGAAAATATCTGCAGTCAACTCTCTGTCTGACTGACAAAAAGTCAGAAAGTCAGTGTCCTTATCTATCGAGATTGTAGATAGAGCATAGTCGGTATTGGAGTAAGTAAAAAAACTCCAACGAATGAAGTGTTCAAACTGCTTTTTTGAAGGCAGATGTGGTGTTAGATTTAGCCCTAGCTTTTCCAATTCATTTAACAATTGCGAACTAGAAAATGCTAGATAGCTGAATTGATTAAAATGCATAGTATTCTCCTTTGAAAAAACACTAAATTTATTATATCAAAAAAATGGGAAAAATGGAATAAATAAACCCTAATGAAATAAATTTCAAAATATAGTATAGATTTACTGTTACTTATGATAATTTACAGTAAATAAAATATAAAATATAGTCATGTTTAAAGATTTACAAAGAACAAAAGAATATATATGTTTGTCTTATTATTCTTTATATGGTATAAAAATGTTTTGAATTTTTATTTAAAACATAATAATATAAAAATAGGTTAATCTTTGCAGAATCTGTTTTATACTACTGTTTAGAATTGGATAAGGATAATCAGTTTGTACTTAATGGACTGATTAAGAAATATGGGGTGTAAAATGGTATAATAGAAATATATCAAAATAGGAGAGGTGAGTTCATGATTGCACAACTTGACACCAAAACAGTTTATAGTTTTATGGGAAGTGTAGTTTCGATTGAAAAATATGTACAAATAGCTAAAAACTATGGTTATTCTCACCTTGCTATTATGGATGTGGATAATCTCTATGGAGCCTATCATTTTTTAGAAGTGACTCGAAAATATGGAATCCAACCTCTAATTGGTCTTGAAATGACCTTGATTATAGACGAGAAGGAGATCTCTTTTCGTTTTCTAGCTCTATCTACTAAGGGTTACCAAGAGTTGATGAAGTTATCCACTTTAAAAATGACGGGACGAAAAAATTGGTCTGACTTTACTAGTCACCTTGAGGATGTTGCTGTTATTGTTTCTTATTTTGATGGAATCAATCAGCTGGATTTAGGCCATGATTATTTTATTGGGGTTAGTCCCGATACTCACCAAGAAGTCTTTACCAAACCGATTCTTCCACTGTATCAGGTCAACTCTTTTGAGAAAGAAGACATACAGGTTTTGCAAATCTTGTCGGCAGTCAAAGGTAATATCAGTCTGAGAGAAGTGGATGTGCATTCACAACCAGGGCTCTTTCTACCAGCCTCAGATTTAGAAGCTCGGTTTAAAAATCGCTTCCCTCAGGCGCTTGCCAATCTCCAAGGTTTGATAGGGAATGTTAGCTACCAACTTGATCCAAGTTTAAAACTCCCTCGCTTTAACCCTGAAAGGCCTGCAGTAGAAGAACTTAGAGAGAGGGCTGAGCAGGGACTGATAGTCAAGGGGCTAACCTCAGGTCTTTATCAAAAGCGTTTAAATGAAGAGTTGGCTGTGATTCATGATATGGGCTTTGATGACTATTTCCTAGTTGTTTGGGATTTATTGCGTTTTGGACGTTCCCAAGGCTACTATATGGGAATGGGACGCGGTTCTGCTGTGGGTAGTTTGGTCGCCTACTCACTTGATATCACAGGGATTGATCCAGTAGAGAAAAATCTGATTTTTGAACGTTTCCTCAATCGTGAACGATATACCATGCCTGATATTGATATTGACATTCCAGACCTTTATAGACCAGAGTTCATTCGTTATGTTCGTGATCGGTATGGCAGTCAACACGTGGCGCAGATTGTCACTTATTCGACCTTTGGAGCAAAACAGGCAATTCGTGATGTTTTCAAACGCTATGGTGTTCCAGAGTACGAATTAACAAATATTACGAAAAAAATCAGTTTTCGAGATACGCTAACGACGGCCTATGAAAAGAATTTGCAATTTAGACAGGTCATAAATAGTAAGATTGAGTACCAAAAAGCTTTTGATATTGCTCGAAAGATTGAAGGTTATCCTCGTCAGACCTCTATCCATGCGGCAGGAGTCGTTATGAGTGACCAAGACTTGACAGACTATATTCCTCTAAAATATGGTGAGGATATGCTCATCACCCAGTATGATGCTCATGGTGTTGAAGCTAATGGACTTCTAAAAATGGATTTTCTTGGTTTACGTAACCTGACTTTCGTACAAAAAATGCAAGAATTACTTGCGGAGTCAGAGGGTGTTCATCTCAAAATCGAAGAGATTGATCTGGAAGATAAAGAAACCTTGGCTCTCTTTGCAGCTGGAAATACGAAAGGGATTTTCCAATTTGAACAATCTGGAGCCATTCGACTCTTGAAACGGGTCAAACCACAAGTCTTTGAAGAAGTGGTGGCAACAACATCCCTTAACAGACCAGGTGCTAGTGATTATATCGATAATTTTGTGGCTCGCAAGAATGGCAAAGAAAAAGTGACGGTGCTAGATCCTTCCTTGGAGGACATCCTGTCATCAACTTACGGTATCATGCTCTATCAAGAGCAAGTTATGCAGGTAGCTCAGCGCTTTGGAGGATTCAGTCTTGGTAAAGCCGACATTCTCAGACGTGCCATGGGTAAGAAAAATGCTAAAGAGATGCATTTGATGAAGGAAGATTTTATCACTGGTGCAGTTAAACTCGGTCATTCAAAAGAGAAAGCTAACCAAGTTTTTACAGTGATGGAAAAGTTTGCAGGTTATGGATTTAATAGATCCCACGCCTATGCTTACTCAGCACTGGCATTCCAACTTGCTTATTTCAAGACGCACTATCCTGCTATTTTCTTTCAAGTCATGTTGAATTATTCAAGTAATGATTATATTGTAGATGCATTGCAGATGGGATTTGAAGTGGCACCTTTGGCGATTAATAGTATTCCCTATCATGATAAGATTGTTCAAAAGAAAATTTACCTAGGTTTGAAAGCGATTAAGGGGATGCCAAGAGATTTTTCTTATTGGATTATTGAAAACCGTCCTTTCTCAAGTATTGAAGATTTCGTCACGCGTCTTCCTAAGAATTACAAGAAACTTTCACTTTTGACGCCTTTAGTTGAATTGGGGCTCTTTGATGAATTTGACAAAAATCGTCAGAAGATTTTAGTGAATCTACCTAACTTATTTGTTTTCGTTGAGGAGTTGGGTGGGCTCTTTGCAGATACAAATTATAGTTGGACTGAGGCTGATGATTTAACAGAGGCAGAGAAGTTTAACAAGGAACAAGAACTGATTGGAGTAGGTATCAGTGCTCATCCTCTACAAACTCTCGCTAAACAATCCCTATATCCGACAACCCCAATTGCTAATCTTATTGAGGGAGCAAATGCAACTCTTCTAGTTGAAGTGCAAAAAATAAAAGTTATTCGAACTAAAAAAGGCGAGAATATGGCCTTTCTACAGGTTCACGACAGTAAGTCTCGGATGGATGTTACAGTATTTTCAGACCAGTATCGAAAATTTGCCTCTCTCCTATCTGAAGGAAAATTCTACTACATCAACGGTAAGATTCAATCAAGAGATGACCGTCTGCAAATGATTGCACAAGATTTGAAAGAAGCAGTGGCTGAACGATTCTGGATTCAGGTTAAAAATCATGAATATGATAAAGAAATTTCAAATATCCTAGACCAGTATAAAGGCTCAATCCCAGTCATCATCAGGTATGAAGAGGAACAGAAAACAATTGTTTCTTCCCAATATTTTGTGACTAAATCCAATGAATTAGAAGCGAAATTGGATAAAATTGCTATGAAAACGATTTATCACTAAAATTACGGAAAATAGAAGAATTTTCCATTTAAATGTGATATAATCAGTAGGAATGTTAAAAGAAAAAGGAGCATAAACTAAATGAAACGTATTGCTGTTTTGACTAGTGGTGGAGACGCCCCTGGTATGAACGCTGCCATCCGCGCAGTTGTTCGTCAAGCAATTTCAGAAGGAATGGAAGTTTTTGGTATCTATGATGGATATGCTGGAATGGTTGCTGGTGAAATTCATCCCCTAGATGCTGCTTCAGTAGGAGACATCATTTCTCGTGGTGGTACATTCCTTCACTCTGCTCGTTACCCAGAGTTCGCTCAACTTGAAGGGCAACTTAAAGGAATTGAGCAATTGAAAAAACACGGGATTGAAGGTGTAGTTGTTATCGGTGGTGACGGATCTTACCACGGTGCTATGCGTTTGACTGAACATGGCTTCCCAGCTATCGGTCTTCCAGGTACAATCGATAACGATATCGTTGGTACTGACTTCACAATCGGTTTTGACACAGCGGTTACAACTGCTATGGATGCTATCGATAAGATTCGTGATACATCATCAAGTCACCGTCGTACTTTTGTTATCGAAGTTATGGGACGTAACGCTGGTGATATCGCTCTTTGGGCTGGTATTGCAACAGGTGCTGATGAAATCATCATTCCTGAAGAAGGATTCAAGATTGAAGATATCGTAGAGAGCATTAAATGTGGTTATGAGTGTGGTAAAAAACACAATATCATCGTTTTGGCAGAAGGTGTGATGTCAGCAGCTGAATTTGGTCAAAAACTTAAAGAAGCTGGCGATACAAGTGATCTTCGTGTAACAGAACTTGGACATATTCAACGTGGTGGTTCTCCAACTGCGCGTGATCGTGTATTGGCGTCACGTATGGGTGCGCATGCTGTTAAACTTCTTAAAGAAGGTATCGGTGGTGTTGCGGTTGGTATCCGTAATGAGAAAATGGTTGAAAACCCAATTCTTGGTACAGCAGAAGAGGGAGCATTGTTTAGCCTCACTGCAGATGGTAAGATTGTGGTTAACAATCCTCATAAAGCAGACCTTGAGCTATCTAACTTGAATAAGAACTTGTCATAAAAAATTAGTTAATAAGACCAAAAAGGTCATTTATATAAAGGAGTCACAAAATCATGAACAAACGTGTAAAAATCGTTGCAACTTTGGGTCCTGCGGTTGAAATCCGTGGTGGTAAAAAATATGGTGAAGATGGATACTGGAGTGGAAAACTGGATGTTGAAGCTTCAGCTAAAAACATTGCTAAATTGATTGAAGCTGGTGCTAATACATTCCGTTTCAACTTCTCACACGGTGACCACCAAGAACAAGGTGACCGTATGGCAACTGTTAAACTTGCTGAAAAACTTGCAGGTAAAAAAGTTGGTTTCCTTCTTGATACTAAAGGACCAGAAATCCGTACAGAATTGTTCGAAGGAGATGCAAAAGAATACTCTTACACAACTGGTGAAAAAATTCGTGTTGCAACTAAACAAGGAATTCAATCAACTCGTGAAGTAATTGCATTGAACGTCGCTGGTTCACTTGATATCTATGACGATGTTGAAGTTGGACGTCAAGTATTAATTGACGATGGTAAACTTGGTCTTCGTGTAGTTGCTAAAGATGATGCGACTCGTGAATTTGAAGTTGAAGTTGAAAATGACGGTGTAATCGCTAAACAAAAAGGTGTTAATATCCCTAACACTAAAATTCCTTTCCCAGCTCTTGCTGAACGTGATAATGATGACATCCGCTTTGGTCTTGAACAAGGTATCAACTTTATTGCGATTTCATTTGTACGTACTGCAAAAGACGTTGAAGAAGTTCGTGCAATCTGTAAAGAGACTGGAAACGGACACGTTCAATTGTTTGCTAAAATTGAAAACCAACAAGGTATCGACAACTTGGATGAAATCATCGAAGCTGCTGATGGTATCATGATTGCTCGTGGTGACATGGGTATCGAAGTACCGTACGAAATGGTTCCAGTTTACCAAAAAATGATCATCAAGAAAGTTAATGCTGCTGGTAAAGTTGTTATCACTGCAACAAACATGCTTGAAACAATGACTGAAAAACCTCGTGCAACTCGTTCAGAAGTATCAGACGTTTTCAACGCTGTTATCGATGGAACTGACGCTACAATGCTTTCAGGTGAGTCTGCAAATGGTAAATATCCACTTGAGTCAGTAACTACAATGGCTACAATTGACAAGAACGCTCAAACTCTTCTTAACGAATACGGTCGTTTGAACTCAGATTCATTCGAACGTAACTCTAAGACAGAAGTAATGGCTTCAGCTGTTAAAGATGCTACTAACTCAATGGACATTAAATTGGTTGTAACACTTACTAAGACTGGACACACTGCACGTTTGATCTCTAAATATCGTCCAAATGCTGATATCTTGGCATTGACATTCGACGAATTGACAGAACGTGGATTGATGTTGAACTGGGGTGTTATCCCAATGTTGACAGATGCTCCATCTTCAACTGATGATATGTTCGAAATTGCTGAACGTAAAGCAGTTGAAGCAGGTCTTGTACAATCAGGTGACGATATCGTCATCGTAGCTGGTGTACCAGTTGGAGAAGCTGTTCGTACAAACACAATGCGTATCCGCACTGTACGTTAATCTGACATTAAAAAGCCTATCATATCAAGTTTTATAGCTTGTGTGATAGGTCTTTTTTGTATTAGGGGGCAAAAAGGGGATGATTTTAATAAGAGCAATGGGAAAATATTAAAATTTATGGTATAATAGACTGGAAAGACCTTTTTAGAAATTTTGAAAGAGTACTAAAAATTAAAAATGAGAAAAATTGTTATCAATGGTGGCTTGTCCCTGCAAGGTGAGATTACCATTAGTGGTGCAAAAAATAGTGTTGTAGCTTTGATTCCAGCTATTATCTTGGCAGATGATGTTGTGACTTTGGATTGTGTACCAGATATTTCCGATGTTGCTAGTCTTGTCGAAATTATGGAGTTAATGGGGGCTACTGTTAAGAGATATGACGATGTGTTAGAGATTGATCCAAGAGGTGTTCAAAATATTCCAATGCCATATGGAAAGATCAATAGTCTTCGTGCATCTTATTATTTTTATGGAAGTCTTTTAGGTCGCTTTGGTGAAGCCACTGTTGGCTTACCTGGTGGATGTGATTTGGGCCCTCGTCCTATTGATTTACACCTTAAGGCTTTTGAAGCTATGGGTGCCACTGTTAGCTACGAGGGAGATAACATGAAGTTATCTGCTAAAGATACAGGACTTCATGGAGCAAGTATTTACATGGATACGGTTAGCGTGGGTGCGACGATAAATACGATGATTGCTGCTGTTAAAGCAAATGGTCGTACGATTATTGAAAATGCAGCCCGTGAACCTGAGATTATTGACGTTGCGACACTTTTGAATAATATGGGAGCCCATATCCGTGGTGCTGGGACCAATATCATCATTATTGATGGTGTTGAAAGATTACATGGAACTCGTCATCAGGTGATTCCAGACCGTATTGAAGCGGGAACATACATTTCCTTAGCTGCTGCAGTCGGTAAGGGAATTCGTATCAACAATGTATTATACGAACACTTAGAAGGATTCATCGCTAAGTTGGAAGAGATGGGTGTGAGAATGACTGTATCTGAAGACAGTATTTTTGTCGAAGAACAGTCTAATTTGAAAGCAATCAATATTAAGACAGCACCTTATCCTGGTTTTGCTACTGACTTGCAACAACCAATTACTCCACTCTTGTTAACAGCGGAGGGGCGTGGTACCATTATTGATACCATTTATGAAAAACGAGTAAACCATGTTTTTGAACTAGCAAAGATGGATGCAGATATTACGACTACAAACGACCATATCATATATACTGGTGGACGTAGTTTACGTGGAGCAAATGTAAAAGCTACTGACCTTAGAGCTGGGGCCGCACTTGTCATTGCTGGTTTGATGGCTGAAGGTAAAACTGAAATTACAAATATTGAGTTCATCTTACGTGGTTATTCTGATATTATTGAAAAATTACGTAATCTAGGAGCGGATATTACACTTGTTGAAGAATAAACCGTAGAGGTGTTTATGAATATTTGGACCAAATTAGCAATGTTTTCTTTTTTTGAAACGGATCGCTTGTATTTGCGTCCTTTCTTTTTTAGTGATAGTAAGGACTTCCATGAGATAGCTTCAAATCCAGAAAATTTACAATTCATTTTTCCAAGTCAAGCTAGTCCAGAAGAAAGTCAATATGCACTGGCCAATTATTTTATGAAGGCTCCTTTAGGGGTATGGGCTATTTGTGATAAGAAAACTGAAAAAATGATTGGTTCAATTAAGTTTGAAAAGCTAGATGAAATAAAAAAAGAAGCAGAACTTGGTTATTTTTTGAGAAAAGATTCATGGTCTAAAGGTTTTATGACAGAAGTTGTTAAAAAACTTTGCCAACTTTCTTTTGGGGAATTTGGTTTAAAACAATTATCCATCATTACCCACCTTGAAAATGAAGCTAGCCAACGGGTTGCTCTTAAGTCTGGATTTCGATTGATTCGTCAGTTTAAAGGAAGTGATCGCTATACAAAGAAAATGCGTGATTATCTTGAGTTTCGCTTTGTAAAGGGAGAAATTAATGAGTAAACACCAAGAAATTCTAAGCTATTTGGAAGAATTACCCGTTGGTAAAAGAGTCAGTGTTCGAAGTATTTCCAACCATCTAGGAGTCAGTGATGGAACGGCTTATCGGGCCATTAAAGAAGCTGAAAATCGTGGAATTGTAGAGACTCGTCCAAGAAGTGGTACTATCCGTGTTAAATCTCAGAAAGTTGCTATCGAAAGATTAACATTTGCAGAAATTGCAGAAGTGACTTCTTCTGAGGTTTTGGCTGGGCAAGAAGGTTTAGAGAGAGAATTTAGTAAGTTTTCAATCGGTGCCATGACTGAGCAAAATATCTTATCTTATCTCCATGATGGGGGACTCTTGATTGTCGGAGATCGAACCCGTATTCAGTTGTTAGCCTTGGAAAATGAAAATGCAGTTCTAGTTACAGGTGGATTTCAGGTCCATGATGATGTGCTTAAACTGGCCAATCAAAAAGGAATTCCAGTTCTGAGAAGTAAGCATGACACATTCACCGTCGCGACCATGATCAATAAAGCCTTGTCAAATGTTCAAATTAAAACAGATATTTTGACAGTTGAGAAACTTTATCGCCCTTGTCACGAATATGGATTTCTAAGAGAGACTGACACTGTTAAAGATTATTTGGACTTGGTACGTAAGAATCGTAGCAGTCGTTTCCCTGTTATTAATCAACATCAGGTTGTTGTTGGAATTGTAACCATGAGAGACGCTGGTGATAAGTCACCAAGTACGACAATTGATAAGGTCATGTCTCGTAGTCTATTTTTGGTTGGATTATCGACAAATATTGCCAATGTGAGTCAACGGATGATTGCAGAAGACTTTGAAATGGTACCGGTTGTTCGAAATAATCAAACATTGCTTGGAGTTGTGACACGACGAGATGTCATGGAGAAGATGAGTCGTTCCCAAGTTTCTGCTCTACCTACTTTTTCTGAGCAGATTGGTCAAAAACTTTCTTATCACCATGATGAAGTAGTCATTACAGTGGAACCCTTTATGTTAGAGAAGAATGGTGTTTTGGCTAATGGTGTATTGGCAGAAATTCTGACCCACATGACCCAAGATTTAGTTGTTAATAGTGGACGTAATCTCATCATTGAGCAGATGCTAATCTACTTTTTGCAGGCTGTTCAGATAGATGATATACTGCGCATTCAAGCACGCATTATCCACCATACTAGACGGTCAGCTATTATTGATTACGATATTTATCATGGTCATCAGATTGTTTCAAAAGCAAATGTAACCGTTAAAATTAATTAGAAACTAGGAGAAAAAATGATAACATTAAAATCAGCTCGTGAAATCGAAGCTATGGATAAGGCCGGTGATTTTTTAGCAAGTATCCATATTGGCTTGCGTGATTTGATTAAGCCTGGCGTAGATATGTGGGAAGTTGAAGAATACGTTCGCCGTCGTTGTAAGGAAGAAAATTTCCTTCCGCTTCAGATTGGAGTTGACGGTGCAATGATGGACTATCCTTATGCTACCTGTTGCTCTCTTAATGATGAAGTAGCTCATGCTTTCCCTCGTCACTATATCTTGAAAGATGGTGATTTGCTCAAAGTTGATATGGTTTTGGGAGGTCCAATTGCTAAATCTGACCTGAATGTCTCAAAATTAAACTTCAACAATGTGGAACAAATGAAGAAATACACTCAGAGCTATTCTGGTGGTCTTGCAGACTCATGTTGGGCTTATGCTGTCGGTACACCGTCCGAAGAAGTGAAAAACTTGATGGATGTAACTAAAGAAGCTATGTACAAGGGTATTGAGCAAGCTGTTGTTGGAAATCGTATCGGTGATATTGGAGCAGCTATTCAAGAATATGCTGAAAGTCGTGGATACGGTGTAGTGCGTGATTTGGTTGGTCATGGTGTTGGTCCAACTATGCATGAAGAACCAATGGTTCCTAACTATGGTATTGCTGGTCGTGGGCTTCGTCTCCGTGAAGGAATGGTATTGACTATTGAACCGATGATCAATACAGGTGACTGGGAAATTGATACAGATATGAAAACTGGCTGGGCGCATAAGACCATTGACGGTGGATTGTCATGTCAGTATGAACACCAATTTGTGATTACTAAAGATGGTCCTGTTATCTTGACTAGTCAAGGTGAAGAAGGGACTTATTAAAATAACTAAAGGCAGATTGAAGAAAAAGTTGACTTGGATAACTTTCTTCAATCTTTTTCTTTTTTTAACATCATAGTATATACAGCTAACCGTAGCAAACTTGATACAAATTTTAACATTTATAGTACAATAGGATATGAATTATTAAGAAAGTTGGTTCTTTATTGGAAACGATATTATTTTCAATCTCCGTTTTTTTAGCAGGCGTCTTGTCCTTTTTTTCCCCCTGTATTTTTCCTCTGTTACCAGTTTATGCTGGAATTTTATTGGATGATCAGGAAAGTGCAAAAAGCTTCTCTCTTTTTGGAAGAAAAGTCGCTTGGTCAGGTTTGATTCGAACACTTTGCTTTATTGCAGGTATCTCTCTCATTTTCTTTATCTTAGGATTTGGTGCTGGTTACCTTGGTAATATTCTCTATGCGAATTGGTTTCGCTATACCATGGGGACGATTATTATCATTTTAGGTTTACACCAGATGGAAATTTTTCATTTTAAGAAATTAGAGGTTCAAAAAAGCTTTACCTTTAAAAAATCAGATTCTAATCGTTATTGGTCAGCTTTTTTACTTGGTATTACCTTCAGCTTTGGTTGGACGCCTTGTATTGGTCCAGTTTTAAGTTCTGTTTTAGCACTTGCAGCTTCTGGAGGCAATGGTGCCTGGCAAGGAGCTATCTATACTCTTGTTTACACTATGGGGATGGCTATTCCTTTCTTGGTTTTGGCTCTAGCTTCCGGTGTAGTGATGCCTTATTTTAGTAAAATCAAACGTCATATGATGCTACTAAAGAAAATTGGTGGTTTCCTTATTATTTTAATGGGAATTTTGTTACTATTAGGACAAGTAAATGTTCTAGCTGGAATTTTTGAATAAAGGAGAACAAATGAAAAAAGTAATGTTTGCTGGCTTAAGCCTCTTGTCAGTAGTTGTATTGATGGCCTGTAGTGAGAAAGAGACTAAACAGACTCAAGAACCAGAACACTCTCCCAAACAACAGCAACAAACGACTGTACAACAAATTGCTGTTGGAAAAGAGGCTCCAGATTTTACCTTACAATCAATGGATGGCAAAGAAGTTAAGTTATCTGATTTTAAGGGGAAAAAAGTCTACTTGAAGTTTTGGGCTTCATGGTGCGGTCCATGTAAAAAAAGTATGCCTGAGTTGATGAAATTAGCTGAAAAAGAAGATCGTGATTTTGAAATTCTTACTGTTATTGCACCGGGCATTCAAGGTGAAAAAACGGTTGAGCAATTCCCACAATGGTTCCAAGATCAAGGTTATAAGGACATCCCAGTACTTTATGATACAAAAGCAACCACATTCCAAGCTTATCAAATTCGAAGCATTCCTACAGAATACCTAATTGACAGTCAAGGAAAGATTGGAAAGATTCAATTTGGTGTCATAAGTAATGAAGATGCAGAAGCAGCCTTTAAAGAAATGAACTAGAATCAAGATTCTAAAATAGTATTTATATAATCAATCCCCTAGATTTTAGATAGTGTTAATCTAAAATCTAGGGGATTTTTGATGTTGATAAATTGAGATTAAAAAGAAGGGAGTTCTGTATTATGCAGATTCCCTTTCTTTTTCTTTAGACATCATATTTATTTTTTAGATTTGATAAGTTTACTATATTATAGTTTGTCGTTGATAAATCGGATAAACTGATTCCACCAAACTTTCAAAAAGAAAGCTTTTTCAACTTTCTTTTCCGCTACCATTTCGAAACTAGGACGTTCTGTGGTAATGTAACCTTGACCAATCAAGTCCTTGTCTTCATAAGTCAAATGTCCAACCACTGTTCCGGCTTCAAGTGGTGCTGGGATTGCTTTAGAATCAGGTGTGAATTGAACAGATTGGGAAGATTGACTTCCAACACGTTCAATTAAAGAGATATCATCTTTGGCAACGGCAGTGACCGTATCTTCTTTTCCATCTTGTACAGGAGTTTTGCTATCTTGGTAAGCATCCCCTTTTTGAACGATTTTGCGAAGTGTGAATGTAGAAGAAATATAATCCATTAGTGAAGATGTAGCTGTAAAACGAGCGTAAGGATTATTGTCTTGATGGTCTGCATTCAAAACAACTGTGATAACCCTCATCCCTTTTTCGACAGTAGTACCCACAAAAGATTCACCGGCTTTGTCTGTTGTTCCTGTCTTGAGTCCGTCAAAACCACCGCGATGAGCAGGCATGCCTTCTAACATGTAGTTAGTCGAAGTGATTGTCATTCCAGCAAAAGTAGAAGATGGTTTTTTGGTGATTTCCAAGACTTGTGGATACTTTTTGATGAGATTGCGAGCAACGATAGCAACATCATAAGCACTGAGCTTGTTTTCATCATCTTTTTTAGAGCCTGGGTAAATGTTATCCCCTAGAGTCTCATTGTTAAGACCTGTCGTATTGACAACAGTGGCATCCTGAATTCCCCATTCCAGGAGTTTAGCGCGCATCATATCGACGAAATCTTTTTCTGAGCCAGCAATTTTCTCAGCTAGAGCAATGGCTGCACTGTTAGCACTAGATACTAGTGTTGCTTCTAGTAGTTGTTCGACGGTATAATTACGAGCTTCCATAGGAACATTACTTGCTTCGGAATTTGTCGTTAATCTGTAAGGATAATCAGAAATATCTACCGGAGTTGATAGTGTAATACTGCCGTTTTCCAAGGCTTCATAGACGAGATAAACAGTAATTAATTTTGTGATTGAAGCGATTTCGACTGGCTGAGTTGCATCTTTTTCATAAAGTATTTTCCCAGTATTTGCTTCAACAGCAATGGCATGTTTTGCAGCAATATTAAAATCTTGAGCAGCAACAGTAGAAGCTGATCCAATTACGGATAAGCTTAGTAGAGTTAAAATTATTTTTTTCATAGTAAGTTTATTCTAACATAAAGAAAAAAATATTCCCAGTTTCATGATAGAAGAAAGAAGCTTTTTTGAAAGTGTGGTAAAATAGATGAATGGAGGTACCCCATGTTTCGTAAGAATAAATTATTTTTTTGGACTAGTGAGATTTTATTATTAACCATCATCTTTTATTTATGGAGACAGATGGGTGGGATTATAACGCCTTTTGTAAGTGTTGCAAACACCATAATGATTCCCTTTCTTCTAGGTAGCTTTTTATATTATTTAACAAATCCCTTTGTTAATTTTTTACAAAAGTATTTCAAAATTAATCGTATTATTGGTATTCTACTAACTTTGTGTGCCTTGGTTTGGGGGCTAGTTATTGGGGTAGTCTATCTTCTACCGATTTTGGTCAATCAGTTGACCAGCTTGATTGCGACTAGCCAGACTATCTACAGCCGTTTACAAGATTTGATTTTGGATTTATCTACTTATCCAGCCTTTCAAAATTTGGATATCCAAGCGACTATTCAACAGTTAAATCTTTCTTATGTAGATATTTTACAAAATATACTAAATAGTGTGACGAATAGTGTCGGAAGTATCCTATCAGCTCTCTTTAGTACTGTTTTAATTATTATCATGACACCTGTATTTTTGGTTTATTTTTTGTTAGATGGTCACAAATTTTTACCGATGCTTGAACGTACTGTTTTAAAGAGAGATAAGCTACATATTGCAGGCCTATTAAAGAATTTGAATGCGACAATTGCTCGCTATATTAGTGGAGTCGCAATTGATGCGATTATTATTGGTTGTTTGGCCTTTATCGGATATAGCGTGATTGGTTTAAAATACGCTTTGGTCTTCGCCATCTTTTCAGGGTTAGCCAATCTCATTCCTTATGTGGGACCAAGTATTGGCTTGATTCCAATGATTATCGCTAATGTCTTTACTGATCCTCATAGAATGCTGATTGCAGTTGTTTACATGCTAATCATTCAACAAGTGGATGGAAATATCCTCTACCCTCGAATCGTTGGTGGGGTAATGAAGGTTCATCCAATTACGATTTTAGTATTACTTTTGTTATCAAGCAATATCTATGGTGTCATTGGTATGATTGTCGCTGTACCAACTTATTCTATCTTAAAAGAAATTTCTAAGTTCTTATCACGTTTGTATGAAAATCATAAAATAATGAAAGAACGAGAAAGAGAATTAGTTAAGTAAAAGTCAGGAATTCCTGATTTTTCTTTTTGTTTAGCTAAGTGATAGGAGCAGAAGTGTCGTTTAGATTAGTAGATTAAGAATAATTCACAAAAACTTTGTAAAACACTTGCAATTTAGCTGAAATTTGATAAAATAGTAAGGAAAGTTAGACTGTATTGCCTACTGTCTATCTATAAAATATATTTTATTGGAGGCTTTTACTCAAATGGCAAAAGAAAAATACGATCGTAGTAAACCACACGTTAACATTGGTACTATCGGACACGTTGACCACGGTAAAACTACCCTAACTGCAGCTATCACAACTGTTTTGGCACGTCGCTTGCCTTCATCAGTTAACCAACCTAAAGACTATGCGTCTATCGATGCTGCTCCAGAAGAACGCGAACGCGGTATCACAATCAACACTGCGCACGTTGAGTACGAAACTGAAAAACGTCACTACGCTCACATCGACGCTCCAGGACACGCGGACTACGTTAAAAACATGATCACTGGTGCTGCTCAAATGGACGGAGCTATCCTTGTAGTAGCTTCAACTGACGGACCAATGCCACAAACTCGTGAGCACATCCTTCTTTCACGTCAGGTTGGTGTTAAACACCTTATCGTCTTCATGAACAAAGTTGACTTGGTTGACGACGAAGAATTGCTTGAATTGGTTGAAATGGAAATCCGTGACCTATTGTCAGAATACGACTTCCCAGGTGATGATCTTCCAGTTATCCAAGGTTCAGCTCTTAAAGCCCTTGAAGGTGACTCTAAATACGAAGATATCGTTATGGAATTGATGAACACAGTTGATGAGTACATCCCAGAACCAGAACGTGACACTGACAAACCATTGCTTCTTCCAGTCGAAGACGTATTCTCAATCACTGGACGTGGTACAGTTGCTTCAGGACGTATCGACCGTGGTATCGTTAAAGTCAACGACGAAATCGAAATCGTTGGTATCAAAGAAGAAACTCAAAAAGCAGTTGTTACTGGTGTTGAAATGTTCCGTAAACAACTTGACGAAGGTCTTGCTGGAGATAACGTAGGTGTCCTTCTTCGTGGTGTTCAACGTGATGAAATTGAACGTGGACAAGTTATTGCTAAACCAGGTTCAATCAACCCACATACTAAATTCAAAGGTGAAGTCTACATCCTTACTAAAGAAGAAGGTGGACGTCACACTCCATTCTTCAACAACTACCGTCCACAATTCTACTTCCGTACTACTGACGTTACAGGTTCAATCGAACTTCCAGCAGGTACTGAAATGGTAATGCCTGGTGATAACGTGACAATCGACGTTGAGTTGATCCACCCAATCGCCGTAGAACAAGGTACTACATTCTCTATCCGTGAGGGTGGACGTACTGTTGGTTCAGGTATGGTTACAGAAATCGAAGCTTAATTCGATTTAGTTCCCAGAAGAACAATTATTTAAGTCAGACACTAAAAGAATCTTGCTTTGCAAGGTTCTTTTTTTGTACTCGAACTGTGTTAGGAGCTTTTCTGCTATAGCGATATAATAGATTTTTTGGTATAATAAAAGTTATGGAAATTGAAAAAACCAATCGTATGAATGCGCTCTTTGAATTTTATGCGGCGCTTTTGACAGACAAGCAAATGAACTACATAGAGCTCTACTACGCTGATGATTATAGTCTTGCTGAGATTGCCGAGGAGTTTGGTGTCAGTCGTCAGGCTGTTTATGATAATATCAAGCGGACAGAAAAGATTCTGGAAGATTATGAGATGAAATTGCACATGTACTCGGACTACATTGTCCGCAGTCAGATTTTTGACCAGATTTTGGAGCGCTATCCCAAGGATAACTTTCTGCAGGAGCAGATAGAAGTTTTAACAAGCATTGATAATAGAGAATAAGAGGAAGAAAAATGGCATTTGAAAGTTTAACAGAACGTTTGCAGAACGTCTTTAAAAATCTACGTAAAAAAGGAAAAATCTCTGAAGCTGATGTCCAAGAGGCAACCAAAGAAATTCGCTTGGCCTTGCTTGAGGCCGATGTTGCCTTGCCTGTTGTAAAGGACTTTATCAAGAAAGTTCGTGAGCGTGCAGTTGGGCATGAGGTCATTGATACCCTTAATCCTGCCCAACAGATTATTAAAATCGTTGATGAGGAATTGACAGCTGTTTTAGGTTCTGATACGGCTGAGATTATCAAGTCTCCTAAAATTCCGACGATTATCATGATGGTTGGTTTGCAGGGGGCTGGTAAAACAACCTTTGCAGGTAAATTGGCCAACAAACTCAAGAAGGAAGAAAATGCCCGTCCTTTGATGATTGCGGCGGATATTTACCGTCCTGCGGCTATTGACCAGCTTAAGACCTTGGGGCAACAGATTGATGTTCCTGTCTTCGCTCTTGGGACAGACGTTCCAGCTGTTGAGATTGTTCGTCAAGGTTTGGAACAAGCCCAAGCTAACCATAATGACTATGTCTTGATTGATACGGCAGGTCGTTTGCAGATTGATGAGCTTTTGATGAATGAGCTTCGTGACGTGAAAGTACTAGCTCAACCAAATGAAATTCTGCTCGTCGTTGATGCCATGATTGGTCAAGAAGCAGCCAATGTTGCGCGTGAGTTCAATGCTCAGTTGGAAGTGACTGGGGTTATCCTTACTAAGATTGATGGCGATACTCGTGGTGGTGCTGCTCTATCTGTTCGACACATTACTGGAAAACCAATCAAGTTCACTGGTACAGGTGAAAAGATTACGGACATTGAAACCTTCCACCCAGACCGCATGTCTAGCCGTATCCTTGGCATGGGGGATATGCTCACTTTGATTGAGAAAGCTTCTCAAGAATACGATGAGCAAAAAGCCCTTGAAATGGCGGAGAAGATGCGCGAAAACACCTTTGATTTCAATGATTTCATTGATCAGTTGGATCAGGTACAAAACATGGGGCCTATGGAAGACTTGCTCAAGATGATTCCAGGTATGGCCAACAACCCAGCACTTCAAAACATGAAGGTGGATGAACGCCAGATTGCTCGCAAACGTGCCATTGTGTCTTCCATGACACCTGAAGAACGTGAAAACCCAGATTTGCTAAATCCAAGCCGTCGCCGTCGTATCGCTGCTGGTTCTGGAAATACCTTTGTTGAAGTTAATAAATTCATCAAGGACTTTAACCAGGCTAAACAGCTCATGCAAGGTGTCATGTCTGGAGATATGAACAAAATGATGAAGCAAATGGGAATCAATCCAAACAACCTTCCTAAAAATATGCCAAATATGGGAGGAATGGATATGTCTGCCCTTGAAGGAATGATGGGACAAGGTGGTATGCCTGACTTGTCAGCTCTCGGAGGAGCAGGAATGCCAGATATGAGCCAGATGTTTGGTGGCGGACTCAAGGGTAAAATCGGTGAATTTGCCATGAAACAGTCCATGAAACGCATGGCTAACAAAATGAAGAAAGCGAAGAAGAAACGCAAGTAAAAGGGATAGAATAGTTGTTTTCTTCAGACTGAAGATAACCAGTCTATTTGTCGATTACAGTGGATTGAAGAAAAACTAACATCTAGAAAGGACCAAATTTAGTCCTTTCTTTTTTGTGTTGAGAGCATTGAAAATACTTTTCTCATAGTTATCAAAGTTTTTCAAACCAAATTTAAAGCTTTTGAGATACTTAATGATATTGTTACATTTTTTTAATTTGTATTAGACTACGCTAAATGAAGACCGTTAAAAGATTTTTTCTTTATTCTTGAGCATTGTTTTAAAGAAGGTTTGAAAAAAATCTTGAATCTGCTTTAGATTTTATTCAAAGAGTCCTAACGATTCTTTAAGAACTTTATTTTGTTATTTATACAATAAAATCCGAACATTATATTTCGATTTATAAAATAATTTGACAAAAACTGTACTTTAGTTTATAATGAATTAAGGAAACGTCGGAAAAGACGTAGAGATGCGCAAGCATAGGTAGGTCATTACAAAAGAAACGAGACATCGATATGTTAAATGAATTTCCAATTTTTGATTACGAAGATATTCAATTGATTCCAAATAAATGTGTGATTAAAAGCCGTGCAGAAGCGGATACAAGTGTCACTCTAGGAAATCACACCTTTAAACTACCTGTTGTGCCAGCTAATATGCAGACGATTTTGGATGAAAATGTAGCAGAGCAACTGGCTAAAGGGGGCTACTTCTACATTATGCACCGTTTTGATGAGGCAGGACGTATTCCTTTTATTAAGCGTATGCATGAGCAAGGGCTTATTGCTTCTATATCTGTCGGTGTTAAGGACTATGAGTATGATTTCGTTAGCCAGCTCAAGGCTGATGCTCCAGAATACATCACGATTGACATCGCTCATGGTCATGCTGATAGCGTGATTTCTATGATTCAACACATTAAAAAAGAATTGCCAGATACTTTTGTTATTGCTGGAAATGTGGGAACACCAGAAGCTGTGCGTGAATTGGAAAATGCTGGTGCGGATGCTACTAAGGTCGGAATTGGTCCTGGTAAGGTTTGTATCACCAAGGTTAAGACTGGTTTTGGTACAGGTGGTTGGCAGTTGGCTGCTCTCCGTTGGTGTGCCAAGGCTGCACGTAAACCAATCATTGCTGATGGAGGAATTCGTACTCATGGTGATATTGCCAAGTCTATCCGTTTCGGTGCCAGCATGGTCATGATTGGTTCTCTCTTTGCAGGACATATTGAAAGTCCAGGGAAAACGATTGAAGTAGATGGTGAACAGTTCAAAGAATACTATGGCTCAGCTTCCCAATACCAAAAAGGAGCTTATAAAAACGTGGAAGGAAAACGTATCTTACTTCCTGCTAAAGGTCATTTACAAGACACTTTAACTGAGATGGAACAAGACCTTCAAAGTGCTATTTCTTATGCAGGTGGACGTCAGGTTGCTGACCTTAAACACGTTGATTATGTTATCGTGAAAAACTCTATCTGGAATGGGGATGCTTCCCACTAAGACGGGCTATCCGTCTAGAGTAAGTGGTAAGAGTTTTTAGAAAATCAAATAATTCAATATTTTTAGGAGAACAGAGAAATCTGTTCTCTTTTTTGTTCGCTTAAAATTCTATTTGAAAGGAGTTCAACGATGGTAGGATTGGAGATTGTATTGAATTTAGACACGTTAGAAATCTTTGACGTTATCGATCATGATAAGAATGGAAACAGCGAACAAGCGCCTACACCCATCCAATTAAGCTTATTTGACTCAATGATGTGCATTTGACAGAAGGAGATATATTAGGATGGACAGAGAAGCGCTATACAATGAATTAATTCAAAGCGAACCACTAGGTTTCATTGATCCGTTTTCTGACCTTGGTGAATTCGATTCTCTTCAGCTGAAATTTAAACAACCCGTAAAGGACTTAGTGAATCGATATTCAGGACAACCATATAGCTTAGCCTGGCAACATAAAATTATGGAAATGCGGAAGTTGTTTATTGCTTATCAGATAGCATTAAATGAAGAAGATAAGCAAATAAACTTTCAGCGAAGAACAAGAAGCGAAGAGTCCAAAGAACATGCTGATGCTATTGTAATAACCTATTTGAAGTTGGGTTTTAGTTTTAAAGAGATTGAGAAGCGTGTTTCTTTATCTTACAAACAACTTCGTAGAGGCTGGAGAAGAAGTGATCACATCATGACAAATAGTCCTGAATTTTATAGCAAAGGGGACTTATCTGAAGGTTACTGTTTATCGAGTAAAAAGCTACCTGAAAGTATGAGAATCAACGAGGAGTAATTATCATGAAAGAAGCAGTATCAAAGAAAGGTATTTGTCAAAGATGTGGCTGCACCTGGGTGACTCCTTGTGTTGATGAAAAATGGGGTAGCTGTTGGTGGATGGACCATGATGAGACTATTTGTAGTCATTGTTTTTGGAAATTAGACGAAGAAAAAATCAGACATTATGAAGAAGATTAATTTACAAGAATGTTTTAGCTTAATCACAAAAGACGGATTAAGAATACAAAAATTTAAGAATAGTCATCTACAGCTCATCTCTTCAGCTGAAGAAGGAAGACGAGGGTCTGTATTTGCTTATCGTTCAAAAGCGAATATGGTGAAGGCACGTGGTGTTGTTTTAACTTCTGTCGAATCATTGCTGGAGAACCAGGATCAGTTTACTCACTGGACTCCTAACGTATATTGCTACGGAAGCTATAGTGATGCTAGTAGACGGATTACACGTGGCCACTCTGAGGATAATCTTAGACAGATTAACACATTCTACATTGACTTTGATATTACCACTGCAGCTGAAGAAATGACGACAGGAGATATTTTAACTGCGTCTCTGGAGCTAGGTTTTATGCCGACGTTGATTCTAAAATCTGATAAGGGATTTCAAGCCTATTTTGTACTATCAGAATCGGCCTATGTTACAGCACATTCCCAATTTCGAGTGGTAAAGGTGGCCAAAGCTATCTCTCAAAATTTGAGAAATTACTTTGCTCAAACTTTACCAGTAGATATGACTTGTAACCATTTTGGAATTGCTCGGATTCCTCGAACTGATAATGTCGAATTTTTTGAAGCTGACTATACCTATTCGTTCCAGGAGTGGTTAGATTGGTCGATGAAGCAATCAGGTCTTCCTTTCCCAAGTAAAAAGCCCAATTTGACGGTTATTTCAGGTTCTGAAGGGGTGAAACAGATTGATGAACCCTGGTATCAATTGCTGATGAGAGAGGGGAATATCAAAGGTGGAAAAGCCTTGATGGGAAGAAACAACGTTCTTTTCACGCTGGCTTTAGCCAACTTCTCTTCAGGAATCGATCAGGAAGAGTGTGAGGAGGTTCTTTCTAGTTTTAATGCAAATCTAGACGAACCACTCTCTTCAGCTGAATATCATAAGATTATTACAAGCGCCTACTCAGGAAAATATGAAGCTGCTAGTCGTGACTATGTAATGACTTTATGTAAAGCATGGGTCAATCAGGAACTAAAGGCTTCAGATCTCTTTGTGAAGCAACGTTGGTACAAGTTTAAGAAGAAACGTGCGAACAGAAAGAATAGTCATCTCTATGAATGGAAAACAGACGTAATGGCCTATTTAGAAGGTTTCTATCAATCCGAGGATCCATTTATCCAGACGACAAAAAAAGAGATACGAGAGAATTTGAACATCCCTGAGCGCTCATTGGATAAAGTATTGAAGGTTCTCAAAGCAGAACAAAAGATCTTCTTCACAGTCAAACACGGCCGTGGAGGAGGCATCAGATTAGCCTCTATCAAAGCAATCTTGCTTTCCCTTATCCAGGTGAAGAAAGAACGTCAGGAGGCTTATATGGCCAATATTGCTGCTTTCTTTGAAGAAAGCTTTGAGTTCACTCAGCGAGTGATAGAAAGGGTTAAAGATGGCTTTAAACAAACACAACAACTATCTTTATTTGAGCTTGATATTGGATAATTTTAAAAACCCGTAAACTGCCTTTACATTATATCTATGATTATTACAAAGATATAGATGTATATAAAATAACCTATGGAGGAATGATATGATTTTGATTTTAGTTGGATTATTTAGCCTTATATTTGTAGGAGGATTTCTCTTAGTTCTCTCACTTATAGGGATTCGTCAACAAGTTCGTTTTGAAAACGGATATGATGCTGAGTTAGAGACAGATCAGTTGGCAATGATTGGCCAAAATAGAAAGTGAGAAGAAGAATGAAGTACGTAATTTTCAGTTTTGAATTAGGTGACTATATTTGTAATGGGGAGAATAAAGTTTTAGTTTTTGATACTTTGGGACTAGCATTTCAGTATCTTCAAAAACATTATCGAAAACCACTTCCTGAACAAAGAAAAAAGAGATTGATTCACTATCCAGATGTGTATCAAGCTCCGTTTAGACTTCTAAAAGTTTGTTAGGAAGGAGACAGGTCGATGTCAGAGTTATTCAAAATTATCCGTGGATACTACCTAACAGGAGTTGGACAAGAACCATTGGCTTATTATTTTAAACTTTCATCGGATAACTTAAAATTTGAGTCGGTTTCTGCAGGGGACGTAGCTTTAACTTTTTATCAAAACGAGGAGAGTATTTCTAGTATTCCAGCGATTGTTAGAATAGATAGTGTTATCTCGAATGATAAAATGATTTCAGATTACCTGCAGGAGGAGTTGAGAGATCATTATCCAATGTTACCAATTGTCCGTGTATTGGATTCCGAGGAATTTGATCCTTTGCTTTTTCAAGAAGTGATGACAACGTTCACTAACTTGAAATCAGAAATAAAAGAATTGGCCAAGATTGATTATGTTCAAGGTTCCATATTTGATTTTATGGATGAGGAGGAAATAGGATGAGAGAGATTTTTAGAAACGTTAAGTTAGTTCTAGGGGCTATTCTTGTCATTTTAGTTGTGAGTCTCGCAGTTCTAGGAGGGTATAGGGTGTATAAAGATCATTTTATCTTAGATTACGATCCTCACCTTACTCAGAAGGAATACCAGAATACTGTACTTGATCAAAATGTAAACCTAGTATTTTATAAAAAAGATTGTCCTTACTGTCAGGTTGGAAAAAGTGTAGTTGTAGATGCAGCCAATAAAGGTTCCTATCCAACATTTTACATTGATACTCAGACAGAAGAAGGTCAAAAGTTGGTAGAAAAATACCAGGTTGAAAAAGCTGCAACTATCATCAAGATTCGTAAGGGAAAAATAAAGAAATATCTATATGCTTCGAGGGATTCAGAGGAAAAGATTGTAGCAGATGAGAAAGCAATCCAGGAGGCCATAAATGACTGAAAGAATAAAACTGAGTAAGTGGGCCGAGACAGCTTTTCAAACAGATTGGGAACTATGGCGTGCTAAAACAAATGAAGGAATGGTTGTTTTAGGAAAATTATCAGATGGAACGTTTACCCTACATCGTTTTAATGATGAGGGAGGACAACTAACGCATATTTCGCATGATGAAGCTCTTTGGCTAACATTGGATTTGGCACCTGAAAAGTTAGGCTGTATTTAAGGAGGTAGTATGTATCAAATTTTAAATGCTATTGCGCATGGCGTGGTTGGAACTGTCTTGATAGCGATCTGGTTTGTACCACTCTTCAGGATAACTATATGTGATAACTTTGGAAATGAAATCAAAACGAAAAGGCTGCCATTGGCGTTCTTAATGCTACTAAAAAGTGTTTGGCCGAAAAGTAAGGTTTCATTTATTTGGAAAGGATATAAGAAGCATGAGAAGAACTAAATCATCTAGTTTGAAGCAGAAAAGAGCTAACAAACATTTGAGAGGTATAAAAAATTATACATTATCGAGGAAACAAAAAAGTTTTGATTATGTATCAACTTTTTATATGTTGTTTGTAACAAATGCGAAGTATCGAGTTTTTGCAATTTTAAGAGACATATCTTTTTATATTTTGCTAGCTTTAGTGCCAATCAATCTCTTTTTAGGCTTTATTGCATATGTAACAGTAAATTTAGTTCATATGAATTCAAATTTTTTTCAATTAGTTGGATTGAAAGACGTTTCTTTTATGACAGTCTTTGAATCGGTTTATTTGGGAAATGTCGAGTTTATGAGAGATATATTTGTAACTATTTGTGTAGCTATTATAGTTTTTCCCTTATCTTTGTATGGAATGTGGGCTACTGAAAAAAAGACAGATATAAACTCTTTAACAAATCAGTATTATGAAAAAATCAGGAAGGAGAAATAAAATGTTTACTTTAATTGAAATATTTAAGCGCTGGATTGAAAAGATAAAATCTAGCCCAATTTTGAAACCATTTATTAAGATTAAAGTTTGGTTTCAAGAGAATATTATTAAGAGAAAACTAGTTATTTTCTCAATGTTGTTTGTGACCTGGTTGACCCTTTTGATGGGAGCAATTTTCTCACCACAAAGACAAACATATACTTCAGAACAACTCAAAACAAAGCAAGTTTTTGCGAATGGGAGTGGTGAGATGAAACTGGTCAGCCAGGAATATTCACCAGATACTGGAATTATTGTTTTACAATTTGAGACGAAAGATGCTACGACTTCGATAGATCGGGGCATCGATGCCAAACGATTGAAATGGAAACTCTATGCGCAACATAAAGACTCAAAAATAGAAATGGATGTTGTCCCAATCATTGATAATAAAGTATCAGTTATTATTAAAGGAGTTCCGAAAAATTTTGGTGCATTTGCGATCGATGTGACAAATCAGACAGTCGCTTCTAGCTCAATTGATGTGAATATCTTATCGCCATCCAGTGACTCTAAAAAGGTTTCTCAAAAGAAATCTGAAGAGGATGACACTGTACAATTCTTTGTAACTCCTCAAAATACTCAGCTTGAAATTAAAGCTATTGAGGTTGTTTCCAGAGAAGAATTTACTCTTCAGGAAATCGAAAAAGAGATCAATTTCCAGAATGAACAGTCTCAAAAATTGACAACCTCAATTGCTCAATTAAAGGAATCAATTGAAGATGATAATTCACGAAAAGCGAGTCTTCAAACGGAAGCAAAATATCTAACAGGTGATGATCTCGAAGCCAATCAAAAGAATATTGCTACGCTGGATACAAACATTGAAACGAAGAATAGAACCATCGAAACAGCCTATAAAAACATTGAAAAATTGAAGGCTAAATTGGAGTCCTTGGACAAGAAAAAACAGGCAGTCAAAGATGGAACATTTGAATTTTCAAATCCTATTGAAACTGTAGAAATGAATTAAAAAAGTGAAACAAAGAGCGCATTTTCGATGATAAGCGAGTTTGTGTTTACCAACAAATAGCAGTCAAAAAATCTCCTTAATTTTTGAATTAAGGGGATTTATTTTTTATGATTGTCCCTTTAAAAAATTTTTTTCAGTTATCTCTTATACTAGAATCAATTAAAAAAAGAAAGGCAGAAAAATGAAAGAACAGCTTAAATTAGCACCGAAGGAAAATCAACCAGTTAGAAAGCATCGTACTGTATTTACAAGTACAAAAGGTTTGTTTAGAAAACAAAAATGGGTTGTGCTGGATATTGATGAATATGGAATGACCTATCATAGTAAACCAGGATATAAAGGAGAAATGTTTTCTTCAATGTATCTCGTTCTACAGGAAATTAAAATTGATGAACGTTCTTTCACACTAACCATCAAGAAAAATGATCATGAAGTTTATGTGATTGATTTGAAAAAATTAGATGGCGATTTGTGGAGCAACTTCCAAATTGTAAAAGAAAAAATTACCAGCTTTGCAGGAAATAAATTAAGGAATTAAGAAATACGAAATTAGAAAAAGGGGAAGTAATCATGGCTAAAAATGATTTAACAAAAATTGACAATCAACTAGAAGAGGCAAAGAAAAAAGTTGCCCTTTTGGAAAAGGAACGCAAAGAAGCAGAAGAGAATCTTCAAAAACAAATTGGTAAAATTTATGTTCAAATTCAATTGAAGAAAAACAAGAATCAGTCGTATGAATCGATTTTTGAAGAGTTAAAAATGGAATTTAATCTCATCAAAGAAGAGGAAAAAGAACAACGTTTAGCAGCTAAGAAAAATCGTGAAGAAGGGCTCTTTCCAGTTGAAAATCAGTCTTAATTTTTGAGTTTTGAACTTCTAAACAAAGTCAAAAATGGTGTATGTAAAAGTATGTAAAGAATAAAAACAGTGTAAGTATAACACCTATAAAGTGTGTAAAGGTAAGTATAGCATGTGTGTGTAAGTAGGTGAAACCGAGAAAATTGATATCATTGGAAACGTTGATACTATCAACTCCACACGTTACGTGGGGACAGTTTCCCTTATGCTCTTTTCTACCACAACACACCTAAAAAGGACCTTAGTCCCTCTGTGTGTGTTAGTGTGTTGAAAAACCGCAAAAATAGAACCGAATCGGTTCGTGATGTTGCGAGGTTGAAGTTTTCTTTTTTGCTTCTTTTTGCTTTTGCTTCGACAAAAGAAAAAAGAAGTCCTACTCTTGGGGACAATAAATATTAAATTGGAGGATACAAATGGACATTCTCATTAGAGGATTAACACAGGAAGAGGTTAGCTATCTAAAAGCTCTTGCTAAGAAAAATAACGCCAAGTCATTTAATGATTTTTTGCTCTCAATCTGTCGTGAAAAAATTGAGTACGGAAAATTTAATCGTGCTCAAGATTTGTATGTTGCTCATTTAGAAAATATGAAATTAGCTTCTGACCATGTTCTGGAACAAATGAAAAAACAGACAAGGATACTCTCAGAATTTGAAGAAAAAATGGATCGCTATGGCGATCATATTTCACGTTGGTTAGAGTATGAAGGAGAGGTGGAAAGTGATGACTAAAGAAATCAAAATCAGAAATATACCTGATGATATATTTGAACAACTTCGAGATATTTCAAAAAAATATAACTATCCTAGCTTTAACGAGTTTATGTTATCGCAAGTTCAAAATATCGTAATGAATGACGGATTGAATTTGTACAATAATCAATTTGCGGAAACATTGTCCGATATCAAAAACCAACAAAGTCAGATTTTAGAATTGATGTTGAAGAATGACATTTCTCTTTCAGCTTTAAATGTTAAACAAGATATTGTAAATGAACTAACGACAAATTGGTTACATTTTATGGATGATGTATCTGCACTTGAAACTGAGCGACGGTCAGGTGGTGTTTGAAAATGAAGAAGAATAAATCTCTGTTCATTATTCTCATTTTTCTTGCGATCTTTATCGTACAACCTAACAATTTTAATGCTATCAAATCTGGCTTGACACAAAATGATATCCCGACTCAATTGAACATAGCCGATTCAGCTGAAGAAAAAAATTCCGACTCTAATTTGAATCCTACTCTGAAAAATGATGATTTGAAATCGAAGGAGTATGATGGGAAAAATCAAGTGATTGTCGTCAATGAAAAATCACAATTTACAAAAAACGAATTGAGTTTAGAAAATGGCAGCTGGGAAAAATATTCTGATCTAGATTTTTTAAATCGTGTAGGAATTGCTGAAGCGATGTTGGGAAAAGATTTGATGCCAACTGAAGATAGAGAATCTATTTCGTCTATCACACCAACAGGATGGAAAAATAAAAAAATAATTTTCAACGGGAAAGAAGATTATTTATATAATCGTTCTCACTTAATCGGTTTTCAATTAAGTGGAGAAAATGCGAATGCTAAAAATTTATTTACAGGTACACGTGCTTTAAATGCAAATTTTGAAGATGAACAATCATCAATGGTTTACTATGAAAATAAAATTTCTAACTACATAAAAAATACGAACCACCATGTTCGCTATCGAGTAACTCCTATATTTAGAAATGTGGAATTAGTTGCTAGAGGAGTTCGTATGGAAGCACAGAGTATTGAAGATGATGAGATTTCATTTGATGTATATATCTTTAATATTCAACCAGGATATAAAATCAATTACTTGACAGGATCATCTCAGAAAAATTGAGGAGGGAAAAATGAATCCAAGACTTAGCTTATACTTTAGCGAAGAAACACATGAAAAATTTAAGGAAGTAAAATCTTACTTGAAAGAATCGTCTGCTTTGCAGAAACAGTATCGAAATAATTCAGCAACGCTTGTCACTTTGATTGAAGTTTTTTATAAACTCTTTATTGAATTAGGAGAAGGAAAAAATTTTTATGAGCGACTGACTCAGCTGGAAAAAAATTTGGGAGGTAGCTTTGATTCTGGAAATGACAACAAGGCAATTCATCGTCAACTTGATCAAATTCTCTATTTAACACTAACCAATTTTCATGCTATTACGAAAGATGATTTTGATGTTCAAGATTTGGAATCTATTCATTCACGACTGGATCCTACACAGCATGAATTAATGGCAAGAATCAACGATGTCATTCAAGAAGATGTTGCACGTGGTCAAACAATCAAACATTCTCATTGAGGTACAGTAAATGGTAGATGTTGTTGAGATCTATTTAGAAACAGGAGATTTTCATGAAGCGGTGAGACAGTCAGGGTTGCCTACTCATATAGCTCATTTGAAATTGATTAAGAGTGGCTGTCTGAAAATTCAAGATAAAATTCAGTATGGTTCTAGGACGGCTAAGCTTGGGGGAATGGCCGAGGAGCTTTTTCAAAAGTATGTTCCAGATGCAACGGATGCGAATAAGTACTTCAAGAAAAATAATCCAGTATATGATTTTTGGCTAGATGGTCTAACGATTGATGTAAAATACAGCTCATTGTATAAAAGGAAAAACGGGAACTCCCATCACTGGCAATTGAGAACAAAAGGAAATCAAGATTTTATTGTCGCCTTTTTAGAACGAGAAAGTGGTTCAGAGTTAGAAAAACCAAATATCTTATTGATTCCCATGCAATTTATTGAAGAGCAAAAAGAATTACATATTTCTCAATCAGGACGGTGGATCAATGATTTTCAAGTTGAACCTGAAGAATTACAACCGTTATTAAAAGACTATGCTCTTTTAAGAAAAAATGGACTATTTTAATTCAAA
The DNA here is from genome assembly GCF_003859975.1 of Streptococcus sp. OH4692_COT-348. Classification (GTDB taxonomy): domain Bacteria; phylum Bacillota; class Bacilli; order Lactobacillales; family Streptococcaceae; genus Streptococcus. Next base: position 16,902 of record NZ_RQZB01000008.1, on the reverse strand, counting down.
GAGAGGAAAATAATGAACGTATCTTCTAGTCCAAGTATTACCTTCATGCTGCAATATACAGAAGCAAATAGTGGGTTTGTAGATTACACCAATAGAGACGAAGCTGTCGAGGTTGATAATGAATTAAATTTAGAAACACACAGACAAAATATTGAGTCTCTAACTGAAGATGAACTACAAAAAATCCAAGCTGAAGTCCCAGAAACAAAACTTAATTTCCAAGAGTACATCGATTATATGAATCGTTCTTATGCTACTGAAAATCAAAATGAAGAAATGACAGCGATTTTTACAAAAGAAGCCAATTACTTGCAGCGTAGCAAAGTAACTGAATTGAAAAGTAAGTTAGAACAGGCTTATCAAAATGGCTCTCTTTTATGGCAGGGTGTTATCTCTTTTGATAATGATTTTTTGGCCAAGGAGGGATTATATGATCTGGAAACTGGGAAAGTCGATCAGCAAGCTATTAAGTCGGTCATACGTGAAGCATTGCCGAGGTTGATTGAAAAAGAAGGCTTATCTGATTCATCATTTTGGTGGGCCAACATTCACTTGAATACGGATAATATTCATGTGCATTTTGGTTTATCAGAAGTCGAGTCTGCAAGAGAAAAAATTTTCTATCGACCTCGTGGACGAATGGAGTACAGAGGAAACTTTTCCCAGAAAACTATTGAGCGTTTTAAAAGTGATGTTTTTCATGGCTTGTTGAATGAACAGACTAGAGGAATGATTGTTCGACGAGAACAAATCTTGGCCAATATCAGAAGTGAGTTGATCAATTCTGTATTTAGAGATCAGATGGTGCGTTCTTCAGCTGAAAAAAATTTTTTGGAGCAGGCTTATAATCATTTGCCTATGGATAAAAAATGGCGCTATGGCTCAAATGCAAGAGATTTTGCAGTCAGTAAATTCTTCCTTGACCGCTATCTGGACTCCTATTTAGAAAATGATGGGAAAGAGCTCTATCAAGAATTTCTGAAAGAAACGAAGGACTTCCTAGAAACCTATAGAGGAGCTTATTCGGCTGGAAAAAAATCAACCTACGAGAAGATTCGGAAACTAGATGGTCGTGTTGAGAAAACACAACAGGAGGCTACAGGCTATCATCTGCAGCAATTAATAGCGAATCGAGAGAAGGAGTTGAGAGAACGATTAGCAAATAGAATCTTGCACCTATTTCGTGAGAATGCTCCTGAAATAGCTGATGTTCGGCTGGAAAAAAATTTATCCAATTTCTCAGTAAAGAATCAACAAATGATTTTAGAACAGGATCCCAATGCAAGTGTTATCAAAACACTAGATGCTTGGAAAAAACTGGGTTATGATTTGAAAGATGGGGCAAAACCTCTTGAAATCACAAAACCAGTCTATGCTGCTTATGATAAACACGGAACAGGTTTGGGACGTCCTGAATATGTTACGGAATTAGTTTATGATGTGAGTCAGATGAAAGAAGACTTACTGGAGAAGCAACTTAGTTTAAGAGACTTGTCGCTATTTTCTTCAGCTGATTTGAAAGATCTTGTAGAAGCAGCTAAAAAGAAAAGTGATCGATCATTAAAAGAGCGCCAGGAGTTAGGAACATTTCGCTATGCTTTAAAATTGAGTTTATTGGAGGAAAAACAGAGTAGTTTATTAGTTCGTAAAACTCTTTTTGATCAAATTCAACCACTTGAAACCGATAAGCCATTTGTTGAATTGAAAAAGAAAGAAATTCAACAAAGACTGAAGCTGACTGAATTGCAACTGACTCCAAATTATAAACTAAGTGAATCAGACCAATCTCTAAAACAATCTCTTGCTAACCAGTTTGAAGATAGTGTTTCATTTTCAGTAGAAAAGGCTGATTCATTAGCAATTCAAGCACCTATCAAACGTTTGAAGCTAGAATTAGTGGCAGTTCAACCTCTTCAAGATGAAGGAGTCCTGACTATTCTAAAGGGCTATCCTGTGACGAAAGATAGCTATATGGAAGAGCTACAGACCCATATCTCAATTTTTCAGCTGAAACATCAGATTTACAGTCGAAACAAGGAAATTTCACAAACGACTGATCAAGCGATTATTCAAAAATTAAAACAGGAGAATGCGAAAGGATTTTCTGAACTCAAATCACTCTATCAAAAAATATTGCCAGAGGAAGAAAGCAATCAGAAAAGTCAGTTAGCTCAAGCTGTTTCACATAAAATGCAAGAAAGGAAGAACCTACAAAGAAAAAACGTCCAACAATCCCAAGGTAAAGCAATCATCAATACAGATTTCATGAGAAATTTGACCAATTCTCTTCAAAGTGCCCAACGTGCAAATAAAAAAGCCCTCATGGAACGTGAGAGAAGCGATGAGAGGCAAGAACTGGAGGAAAAAGGCCACAGTATATAAGAGTCATTGTAAAAGCAATGACTTTTTTTAGTTAAAAAATGGAATTGTATTGTCCCTTTAACTGGAATTTCTTGGTTATTGCATAGAATAGAAAGATAAAAAGAGAAAGGAGAAGAAAAATGAATCTATTATTTCCAGATGTCGCAGTTGAAGACTTTGATTTCTCAGCCGAATGGTTAATTACGGCAATAAATGCCGATAGCAAGCAAGTGCATTTTGAGGGTCAAGGAAGAAATTCTGATTTAGAGATGGTTCTAGATTTTAAGGAAACTTCTGAGCTATTTGAATCTTTTTCAGTAGGGGAATTGGTTCACTTAGATCCAGAAACGTTTCTACAAGCAGAGAAAGAGCCGTATAAACCACAGTATGAAGGATTTTAAGGAGATTTTATATGACAGAACAAGAATCAAGACGTGGGAAAAGTCGTAGAGAACGTGTTGAATTTGCACGTTCTAGAGATATTTTGGATGTTGCAAATGAGCTTCAGATGGAGCTGGTTCGTTCTGGACGGGACTATCGATGGAAAGAACATGATAGCCTAGTTATTTCACCTGATAAAAATTTATGGAAATGGTTCTCTAGAAATACAGGTGGAGATTCGATTTCTTTAGTTGAAACGATAAAGGAAGTGGATTTTAACCAATCTGTAGATTTTTTAAATGATGGAAATTTTAAAGAGTTTCAAATGGTTGAAAGGCCTCAAGAAGATTTTAAATACTATCTTGAAAAATACGAGCAGCCGTTATCAGCTGGACGAGACTACTTACGAAATCAACGTGGGCTATCCGATGAAACGATTGATTATTTTTTGGAACAGGGTATTTTAGCCCAAGCTAATGCCAAACTTGACTACTTTGTGGAAGGTAATGGCGGAAATTCAACAAATGCGATTGAGCCAGTTATTGTATTCAAGTCCCTTTCTTCTTCTTCAGGTGAAGTTGTTGGAGCCTCTTTACAAGGAATCCAGGAGAATTGGGAGAAGTGGCCAAAACATGGATATGCTAAAGTGATTATGAAAAACTCCGATCCTATGACTGGTATTCATGTTGATATTGGCAGTCCAAAACGATTGATTTTTACTGAGAGTCCAATTGATTTAATGTCCTACTATGAATTGCACAAAGATAGTCTTCAGGACGTCAGATTAGTTTCTATGGATGGTTTGAAAGAATCGACTATAGGCCGTCATCTATCTCGAATTCAAGCTGAAATATCAGGAAAACCGCTAAGATGGACACCTGAACAATTAGCGGACGGACTTCAAGTAGCTATTGATCATCACTTTTTTGAAGATGGGAAAAATGCGGATTTGATTACTCTAGCTTTAGATAATGATAAAGCAGGTAGAACATTCATTCAAGAATTGGAGGCAAAAGGAGCTGTTATCAATTCAGATCTACCAGAACTAAAACCAGGACAAGATAAAACGGACTGGAATGATGTTTTAAAGAATCGACAGGAAGACAAAACTGATAACAGTCGTCTTGCTCAAGCACGTCGAAAACTGGAACGACTAAAAGCTGAACGTGGGGAGTCGTTCTTTACCAAAGCTACTCTCAAACGCTATCAAGAAGAGTTGACTAGACTTGAGGGCATATCTGAACAAATGGGTAAAACTAATATTCAACCAGCAACTCAAACCTTAATTGATGAGGGCTTAGTGAATCAGTGGCAAAAACAACCAAATACTTATTTTGTAAAAGGGTTACGAAGAGTTGCCCTGGAGTTGACTGAAGAAGGAGAGTTTCAATTATCTTCACAAACCAAGTATCATCCGAAAACAGATGAGGAAAGACTGAAGGTGGATGAATTGCTTGCCAAACAAGCACAAGGAAATGCTGGAGTAAAACAGATGATAGAGGAAGAGCGAAGCTCAGTACCTCCAGAGTTATTTGTAGCCTTTGATTTTACAGAAAATCCAAATCTATCTCAGAAATTCTCATCAGGAGATGTGATCCCATATAAAGACTTTATAGCTCAATTGTATGAAGAGAATAATTTGAGAATGCTTAGTCTGGGATATGATAAAACTTATATTGCATTGCAAGATGAGGTGGGGAATCGTCTGACAGATGATTTTCGATATGATATTGGTAGTGAAGACAGTGACCTTTCAACGCAATTGGGAGAAACTCTTCCAACTCCTTATTTAGAACAGGCAAAAAAAGCAGATCATGATTATCAATCACAGATTTCAGCTGAGGAGAATGTTCAAACAGAGTCAGTTGAATCAAAAGAAAAAGCTCCTGAGAATTCTCAAGAGCAAATGAATGATAGGGCCAGTGGTGGAGAGGGCTATTCACAGCATGATGCTGTAGGCAGTGCCGAACCTGAAGCTGAATTATCAGCAACCTTTGAGCAAACTGTTGCCAGTCACCCGACATCACCCTATCGTTACTTACATTTTAGCACAACTTTTGAGGAAGTGCAACGAAGACAATCGAAATACCATCCAATTACATCTGATGATTTGAAAAGAATGAATCAGTACGCTGGTTCTATTCAGAAATCATCTCAATGGTATTTAGAGGAATTAGCGAATAGTAAAATCTATTATTTCTATTCCAATAATGGAGAGGTGAGTTTGCTAGATGTTAATTTTAAACGAGAAAACTTTTTACACTTAACAGGAATCAGGCCAGTTGTTCCAGGTAGAAATGCTGGAGATTTTGTAGTCGATTTTGCTGAGGGAAGGGGAGACTATAATCAAATACTGGTTAGTAATAGTCTAAAAGAAAAATTACAAGTTATTCCTATGTTAGAGGATATTCTTGATCCTAAATCGTTTGTTTTGGATAACTTAGACGAAGTGAGAATTGCGCAACGACTTAACTTTTCAGAAGCTATCAAGAGTAAAGACGAGGATTTCTTGCTTCTTTTCAAAGATATAGGAGAAGAACGTGTCCCTGCATCTCTCATGAAAATCAAGAGAGATCTAAAAGTTGATGTAGAGAAAACTAAGGAAAAAGTTATACTTGCTGTCTTTCGTGAACGTGATGGTAATATTGAACAGTTGTCTATCAATGAGGATTATGTCAAGGATAGAGGAAATGAGTTGCAAACCATTTTGAAAGATGGCTTGTTTGAAGAAATCAAGCCTGATACAACTAAAGAAATTGAACAAACAACGCTAGAGAACACACTGAATAGCCCCCTACTTGATTCGGCTACGTTCACTCAAGTCTTAGATACTGTCTATAATTTAGGTGTGCCAGGCGACATCTCAAAAACTCCAGAAGAATTTCATCAAGCCTGGAATCAGTATCTTGACTATGCGAAACAGCATAATGATAAATTTGATCAGATTGTTGCTGCAGCTGGAGAAGATCATCTCCTAGATACAAATTCAGACTTTTATAAAGAGTGGAAACAAGATCACATCTATAAGGAGAACTACCATGTACGCCTTCAATGGGCTGAGGAGCGACCAGATGGGCCTAAATTGCCATTTAAAGAAACCGAGCTGATTTCGTATCAAGATTTCGCTAGGGAGCTATATAAGGCCAATCAGTACTTTTATCCAATTCATCAAGAAGGAATGAAACAAGTAACAGCAGGCAATACTGAAGGCTATATCCCTCCTACCAAAATTAAGTTTGATATCTATGCTCCAGGTGGTGAAGTGATCAAAGAGGGAATTCGATATGATATTGGAGATGAGACTAGACCAATTTCACAAATGCTAGGATTAGGATATCGTCGACTCAACGGTCAATCTGAACTAGCATCGATGGATGAAGAAATTCTTTCTCAGCTGGAAAATAGAGAGGTGAATAAGGAAATTTCCCAGGAAGCAAATGAATCAACTCGATTGACAGAAGAAGTAACAGGTCAAACTCTTGATACAAGAGAAACGGTAGCTTTTCAATCTTCTAAGCAAGAAACTAAAAATAATTTGCTTCAGCGTGTAGAGGAGATTCTGAAAGAGGAACCTATTTCGAATTTGGAGACTCCTGAAGTAAACTCAAGTAGTATTGATTATGCTACTTTAACGCCTCATGAATTGAGTGAGGTTGCTTTTCAAAAAGTGAGAGAGTACACAGAAACACCAGAACGGTTAGAAGAGTATCTGAATTTTATGAGTAAGTTTCCAGAACTCTCACCTAGAAATGTAGCGTTGATTCAGGAACAGTGGCCAGGAGCGAATGCAGTCGCAACCTATAATCAATGGCAATCTATGGGAGAAGTTCTTGGAATTACTTCAGATCAGGTATTTGAAACTAGAAATACCTATACCAATAAAAAAACAGGTCGAACAAGAGAAGTTGTCCATAACAATCTTTCAGTTAAAACAGGTGAAAAATCACATATTACCTTGTTTAGACCTATGATGGTTGAAATGATTCCTGTATTGGATGAAAATGGGAACCAGGTAAAAAACGGAAAAGGCAATCCAAAATATAAAAGACTTTCTGAAGCGACACCTGAAGAAAAAGCTTTTAAGAAAGAAGGGAAGTTAAAATCTCGCTTCTTCCAGGAAAGAGATTCAAATACAGGCTTAGCTAAATTCGCTACGTATAAAGTATTTGAGTTGTCTCAAACAACCTTGAAGCCTGAATTTTATCCAAAAGCGATGCCAAATCGTCATTATGATTTTAATATGGATCATGTTCGTACTAAAGAAGTGCTAGAAGGACTTTCCGATTATGCAAATAGTATCGGTGTAACCATCTATCAAGATGATGCAAAAGAGCTGAAGAGTGCAAAGGGAGCTTTTTATCCAGATGAACAAAAAATACTTTTGAATCCAGATAATACTCCTGGAGAAGTCGTTGCAACAACCATTCACGAGTTAGCGCATGCTAGTCTGCATAATCCTAAATTTGCTAACTCGTATAAGGAAGATGTCTCAAAAGATCGTAGAGAACTTGAAGCTGAGATGACAAGTTATCTCGTTTCTAAGCATTTTGGGTTAGATACCTCGGAGAAAGCTATTCGCTATATGGCACTTTGGACTGATAATTTAACATCTCTTGATGATCAACAACTAGCGCAATCTATGAAACGAATTCATGGGACAGTATCTAAGATTGTAAAAAGTGTTGAACAACATACAAAACCTTACCAGTTAAACAGACAGGTGGTACAAAATCAAAATTTTATCCAAAGCCCAAAGAAGGGGCTTAAAATCTAGAAAGAGCGCTCTTTAAGAGCCTCTTTTTTGTGTATAAAGTTATATAACTTTTTGTGCTGTTTTTTGATATCAACTTACTGTATTATTTGTCTATGTCCCTTTACAAAAGATTTTTTAATTATAGCTTACAATGACAGAAAATGAAGTAGAAGGAGAATGATATGGTTATAGTTGTTCTGGCTGAAAAAGAGAAACAGGCAGAAGCTTACGCTACAGCTTTGGGACAATTTAGTAAAAAGAAAGGTGTCTATGTCATTAGGCAGTCACCCTATTTTCCAGTTGAAGTACATGTGGTGGCTGCTGAAGGGCATCTATTTGAATATAGTGAACCAGACAATTGGTCGCTTGATAAATTACCTCTTACAAATGTTTCATTTAAGCAACATCTGAAAGAGGACAAGGATTCGAGAGAAAAATTTAAGAGAATCTATGATGAAGTGGTAACAGCAGATCAAGTGATTATTGGGACGGATGCTGATAGAGAAGGAGAGCGGATTGCGTACTCTATTTTATCGCATATACCAGGAGGCAAGGAGAAAATTTGGAAACGTCTTTGGGCAAGCTCCATGACAAAGAAAACTCTTCAAAAAGCTTTTCAGGAATTGAAGGAACCTTCAGAAACCTATAATTACTACTTGGAAGCTGAAGCACGTGCACAAAGTGATTGGTTGGTAGGAATGAACTTATCACCTCTTGCAACTCTTGATCTTCAAGCAAGAGGACAACTCCCTCGAACAAAAGGTAGCCATCTATCGGTTGGCCGAGTTCAAACACCAGCGGTCAGACTAGTTTGTGAGAATGATTTAGAGATTCGCAACTTTACTTCAGAAAAATATTGGAAGCTTCAGCTGGAGGATAAGAAAAATGGGGTGTTCTTTACGACTAAAGATAAAACTAAAGATAGTGAAGCTATTTTAGCCTCTTCGAGGGGATTATCAACTACCTCTGTTGTTTCTTCAGTTGAGGAAGAAGAACATCAGAAATCAGCACCACAACTATTTACCTTGTCTGAATTACAAAGTTTTGCAGCAAGCGCCTGGAAATTTGACTCAAGTAAAACGGAGAGCATTGTTGAGGGATTGTATTTGGAAGGTTTTCTCTCCTATCCACGACCAGACTCAGAATACATCAATCATTTTGAATTTGACGATTTAAAAGAAAATCTATCTGCCTATCAAAAAGCTATTAATTGTCATTTTCAGCCAGCGTTTTTGGAGCCTAGAGAAGATTATGTCAATGATGAAAAAGTATCTGGTACAAGCCACTCAGCCTTGATTCCGACTGAAAGAATTCCAAACCTTTCGAATTTAAAAACTGACCAACGGCTGATTTATGAAGCAGTTGTGAAGCAAGCAATCTTGATGTTTGCGGATGATTGTTATTATTCAACTAAAACAATTGAAGTAGAAAATAATGGTCTTGTTTTTAAAACAAAGGGTAGAACGCTTCATAAATTAGGATGGGCTGAATGGAGTTCACGAAAGGTACGAGGTCCAGTTGAAGTTCCTGATTATCAAGTGGGAGATAAAATTGATACGCAGGTTCAGATTGTAGGGGGTGAAACGAAACCACCTAAAAAACTAACTGAAAGCCAATTGATTGGCCAAATATTTCCTAAATATGGCTTGGGAACACAAGCCACTAGAGGAGAAATCATTAAAAAAATTCAAAGTAAGGGTTATGTTGTTAAAGATAAAAAAACAGGTCAACTAACTCCTACCAATAAGGCCTATCTACTTATCAATTATCTCTATGACAATGAATTCTCTGATCCAGAGACAACAGGAGGATGGGAAATGTTTCTATCTCAGATTGGAGAAGGGACAATCAATCCACGAGAATTTGTGGATGCGATAAAAGATAAGCTCACTCTTCAAATCAAGGAAGTAAAAGAAAGAGGTGATTAAGTGTGACTACTGAAGAAAAGAAAAACACACCCTATTTAGATCGTTATACAGATAATTTGACAGAAAAAGTTTCAAAAAAAGCGGAAGATTATCAGGTGTACGGACGTGATAAAGAAGTAGAAGCTGTTCAGACCACTCTTCTCAGGCGAACTAAGAATAATCCTATTTTGGTAGGAGAAGCTGGAGTGGGAAAAACAGCTATTGTTGAAGGATTTGCTTTAGCCATTTTAAGAAACCAGGTATCTCCAAAATTAAAAAATTTGACCGTGCGTTCTCTGGAACTATCTAGCTTAATGTCAGATGAGGATGGAGGATTTATTGTTAAGTTTAAAAAAATTATTGAGGAGATGGTAGAAACTAAAGGAGAGAATCTTCTCTTTATTGATGAATTTCACACTATTGTTGGTGCTGGAGGTTCAGATAAAGGTGCTCTGGATGCTGGAAATATTGTAAAGCCAGTTTTGTCACGTGGTGAGATGCAATTGATCGGCGCAACTACTTTAGATGAATTTCATGAATATATTGAAATGGACCGAGCGCTGGAGCGAAGGATGCAGCCAATTATGGTTTCTGAACCGACAACTACTCAAGCGATTGAAATTCTTGAACAAGCTAAAACTATTTATGAAAAATTTCACCAGGTGTCTATTAGTTCTGATGCTGTAAAACAAGCTGTACTTCTATCTGTTCGCTACATACCTGATCAATTTTTACCTGATAAAGCCTTTGACTTAATAGATGAAGCAGCGACAATTTGTTCTACAAATGGGTTAGGCCATGTAGGTAAGCAAGAAATTGCAGAGGTGCTGAAAAATAAAACAGGTATTCCTGTCACGACGATTTTGAAAGGTGACAAGGAAAGGCTAGATGGTTTAAAAGAAAAGCTGTCACGACGGGTTAAAGGTCAAGATGAGGCTGTAGATGCTGTTGTGAATGCTATAACTGTTGCACAAGCTGGTTTACAGGATCAAAGAAAGCCCCTATCTTCCTTCATGTTTCTAGGAACTTCAGGAGTTGGAAAAACAGAGCTTGCCCTGGCATTGGCAGAGGGGATGTTTGATGATGAAGAGGCGATTATTCGTTTTGATATGTCTGAGTACAAGCAAAAAGGAGATATTACAAAGTTGATTGGCGATCGTCAAACTAGGACAAAAGGTCAATTGACTGAGAAGGTTAAACAAAAACCTTATAGCGTTATTCTGATCGATGAGGTGGAGAAAGCACACTCAGAAGTTGTAGATTTATTTTTGCAGGTGCTTGATGCAGGACGTTTGACTGATTCAACTGGAAGGCAAGTGAGCTTTAAGAATACGATTGTTATTATTACTACGAATATTGGTTCGCAAAAAATTATTAAGCAGTATGAATTGAAAGGGAATTTTAAAAAGCTAACCGATAGGGATAAAATTCAGTTTGAAAAGAGCATGACGTTGGAGTTGGAAACTAAATTCCGACCAGAATTTCTCAATCGAATTGAATATAAATTGATTTTTAACATGTTAGACGAGGAAGTGAATAAGGAAATTATTGTCAAACAGCTATCAGAAATTCAAGAAAGAATGAAGAATAAAAAGTTGACTCTCTCTTATGAAGAAAGTTTGGTTACTTATTTATTAGATGTGGGAACAAATATAAAGGACGGTGCACGGCCACTTGAAAGAGTGATTAAGCATAAAGTACTTCCTTTAATTTCTAAAGAATTTCTTAATCTATCAGATTTTAACCAGGAATATCATTTTCATCTTTGGGTAGAAGGTGATGCGCCAGATGAACACCATCGTGAAGATAAAAGAGAAATATTATTTGAAGTTGAGGCTAAAAATAAGTCATTTGGTGAAGTATTATTTTCATAAAGTTCACAACAAAAAAATGATTGTCCCTTTAAAAAATTTTTTTCAATTATCTATTACACTAATATTGTCAAAATAACAAAGGAGGATTTCTATGAAAAATTATTTGACAAGACAACTTCAGCAAGTAAAGACAAAATCACAAATGTTTTTATTGAGCCTTTCTCTATTTCTAACAGGATCTACAGTTTATGCGGAAGATCCGTTCGCCAAGTCTGATACCTTAGCAAAAGAAGGAATAACTAAGGTTCAGGGAATCGGTGTTGTGTTATTTGGTTTAGCAGCGGTTGTAACTTCATTGATTTATGGTTTTGGTGGACGTGAGCTAAAAGCGGCGATGAAGAAACATTGGGTTGCGATTGCAGTTGCAATTATTGGTGTTGCAGCAGGCCCAGGTATTATTGAATGGTTCTTTAACTTTATTAAAAAGTAAGGGGTAAAAATTATGACTTTTTCACTCTTTAATAAAAATAGATGTTCTATTACCGATGAGCTTTTCCTAGAACTGACCTGGGAAGATGGAAAAGGTCTAGAGGATGATAGTGAACTGCTTGATATTATTGAGGGATTGGATCATCTTGCTAATTTTCCTCAGCCGATTTCAAAAAGTTTGCCCTACCTAACATTTCAACAAGCCGAATTGTTGTTTAAAGAGTTAAAACAGGCGTATGGCAAGTTTCAGCTGAAAAAAGTATCAATTGCTCATCTAGAAGGGAAAAGCGCAGTAACAGAAGGGGAGGTTTATGCTAGTCCATTCCTCGTTACTGAAGACTATGAAAATCTCTTGTTTCCCCTAATTCAAGCAATACTTACTCGCTCTGAATTTGCGAGTTACAGCTATCAGGAAAAAAGGGAGTATTTTGAGAACCAGATTTATCCTGTATATAAACAAAGTTTGGGATTATCTGATTCTTCTCTCCCCCTTTTCCCAGCTGAAGGTGAAACGTTGGTTCATTCTCAATCAAGTCGTTTGCCACCGATTCCAAAAGCAAGGGATCAAACAGATGCTACGTATCCCGTATCTCAAAAGCAGTCATCTTTCCTCAAGAAATTTTATCTATTTTTAGGTTTTGTTGGAGTGATTACAATAGTAAATATCGTTTGTGTATTTTTTGCTTTCACTCAACTATCTAACCAGTCAGAAAAAGTAAATTTCTTATATCAGGAACAAAAAAATACTCAACTAATCATTTCAACGAAAAATGAAGTTGATGTATTTAGTCGCTATTTCTTACCTTCTTATTACTCAGGCAAAAAAGAAAATCTAGTGGATTTTCTTTCTGAAGGTGATGCAAAATTCACCCAACCAAAAGAAGGAATTTTACAGTCCGTTATTTTAGAGAAGTTGAATTATGATTCAGAAACTCAAAAATACACGGTTTCCTATATCCTATCCGTCAAAAAAGCGGATAAATCATCTAGCGTTAGATTAACTTTTGATGTAAAAGCTTCTGATTCTTCAAAATATGGATTTGTTGTAGAAACAGAACCAAAAGAATCAAATTATCTTAAAAATTAGAAAAGGAAAAATCACAATGCACAAGAAACAAGTATTAGCTACACTAGCACTATCAACTATCGCACTTGCACAAGCTGGTTCTGTATATGCAGATGAGCTTGCACCAATTGATTCTTCTGCTCCAACAACAGAAGTAGTTACGCCAACAGCACCTAGCACTTCAACAGAAACAGAGGCTCCAGCAGTTCAGCCAACAGAGCCTTCAGTTACTCCAGTTGATCCAACAACACCAGATACATCATCAACGACAGATAAACCGCAAGGTAAAGACAATGCGGAGAGTTTAGATGGCGTATCAACTGATAAACCAGTAACACCAGATACATCATCAACGACAGATAAACCGCAAGGTAAAGACAATGCGGAGAGCTTAGATGGCGTACCAACTGATAAACCAGTAACACCAGATACATCATCAACTAAAGACAAACCACAAGGTAAGGATAACGCTGGAAGCCTTGATGGTGTACCTGCTGAAAAACCAAAAACAACAGTAGAGGCAAACGAACAAGGGAAGTCTCAAATTGGAACTACTTCAACTTCAACAGGTCAAGTGGTGCATGATGTAATAAAAGAACCAGTTGAAACGAATACAGGAGCTTCAATTGTTAGCACTCAAAGCGGAAACGTAGTCCTTTCAGATGGCTCTGTAGTAGCTCCTGAAGAGGTCGGTGGTACTGTCAACGAAGATAAGACTATCTCTGTTACTGATAAAGAAGGCAAACTTAAAACACTTCCAAACACTGGAACAGCAGAAAGTATTCTAAGTACTATTGGTGGCATGTTGTTGACAGCAGTAGGTTATTTTTACAAGAAAAAACTATTTTAATTAAAAAAAGGAGACATATATGACAGAAAAAACAAAAGGACACGGATATTTCCGTAAGAAAAAATGGGCTAAAGGATTAGTATCAGGAATTGCAGTTGCAGGGATTGTAGCTTTCTCTGCAGGATCTGTATTGGCAGATGAAGCAGTCCAGCCTGAAAGTAAAAATGATAACAACGCATACGCTATACAAGCTGGTAAAGCAACAGGAAGCCAGTCTGTAGCGATTGATAATGGTGTAGTTACTAAGGCAGCTGGAAAGGCAAAAGAAGCAGGGGTGAATGTTTCTGAGACTAAATCAGTTGATAAGGGAACAGATACTACTCCAACAAAACTAGAACAGTCTAAGTCTGATATTAAACAAGACCAGGACAAGCAGGTCAAGGCACTTGAAGACACGACTGCAAAACAAGTTCAAAACAATGAAGCCTTTAAAGAAGCGCAGGAAGCTATTCAAGCCAATAATAACTTTGTGGCTACTGAAAAAGGCAAGCACGGACAGTCAACAACAGTCACTGTAACGAATGATGGTTCGACTGCAACTGATGGAACAGCACCTAAAAACAAGGAAGCTGCTACAACAGCTAAGAAAATCTTGTCAGAGAACAAGAAAGCAGTAGCAGATTACCTGGTTGAAAAAGGGGCCTATGATTCTAATGTTCAGAAAGCTTCTGAGTTAAATCAGGCAGTAGAAGCTGCTGAAAAAGATTTGGAGAAAAAGGGCGTAACAGTTAAGGTAGTGACACGTACCGTTTCTTCAGTCAAAGAAGTAGAGGCGCTACAAAAGAAAAATGATCAGGCTATTGCAGCTGCAAAAGGCAAAGTGGAACTTAACAAAGCCATGATGGCTGCCTACACAGAGAAGAAGAATGCTAGTGATCAAGTCAACCAAGATGCTGATCGCAAATCAGCTGATTTGAAAAATTCTGGCGTACTTTTAACTTCTAAAACACAGGAAGTTTCTTCAGCTGATGAAGCGAAGCAAATTGGGAAACAAAACCAAGCAGCTTATGATAAAGCTAAGAAAGCACAAGCAGACTGGCAGAAGAAATACAATGAACTTCAATCTAAAACAAGTACGGAAGGGTTCACAAAAGAGGTTGTCTTACAGGCTCTCAGTCTTGCTTCGGCCAATCCAAATGCTAACATAAAATCTAGTGCTTCTGGCGCTAAAGAATTGACTACAAGCTATGTCGCTTCTTCAAGTGGAAATTCTGGATATGGTCGTATTCTTGATTCTACCAAAGTCTTGAAATATCAGGATGTTGGCACTGGATGGAAAACAGAAATTGACTACACTAATCTGAAAGGTTTGACTGTTTCAACTGCAGATGGTAAAAAGCATGATATTTCTCGTATCCATCGAAAATTCGAGATTCTTAATCAAGGGAAGACAGGATTGAATGATGTCTATGTCTTGAACGACCCAACAGAAGGCTTTGTTGTAGCTCGTAATGATGGTACTGGTGATACTTCGGATTACATGAAGTTTAGAGTAACTGATACTTATTATTACAATGTTGATGGTAAAGAAGTAGTGTTCACTGCTTCAGAAAAAACTCCAGCAAGTATAACTTATTCATCTCTTAACTATAACAAAGTTGGTTGGGAAGGTGCTGGAGCAGTTAATGGTAAAAATATTGAGATTAACGGTTCAACTGTAACATACCATAAAAACGATGGTTACAACTATGCTGATAGCTATAATACAGAGGAAAATGTTGGAGTTACATGGGATACTTCTGACTCTCCTTATCAATATAAGGGAGCAGCACTCGGTGTCTTCACTAAAGGGACTGATTTCACTACTGATTTTGCTCAATGGGATGGCTCTGCAACACCAACAGGACAGACATACTGGTTTGCCTTAAACACTAAAGTGGTAGCACCAGTTGTTGAAGTTCCAACTACTGCAACTATCACAAAAACAACTGTGAAACCTGTCAAACCTGAGCCCGTATCAGCTGAATTGGTGAATACAAAGAATCCAGTCAAACCAACCTTGACTCTTAAAACTCTCTCTGAAACTAAAAATCAGAAGTTATCTGCAAGCTATCACGGTTACAAATTGCAGTATAAACCTACTGTCCGCAAGTCTGTATCTGACACAGATAAAACGAATACAGATGGCCAAACAGTAGCTAAAAATGCTACTCAGCTTTATACATTGACCCATGATAATATCTATGCGAACCTTAAAAAGGGAGACAAGATTACCATCATTGATCCACTCGAAGCTGGTGCTGTTCCTGATGTAGCTGTCACAAAGGCAGCTGCAGAGAAAGCAGGATGGGGCGTTGCCTATGATGCAGGAAAGAACACTTATACCTTTACTGCAACCTACGAAGGGAAGCACTTAGAAGCTCCTGTGATTACCTGGAAACCAATCTATGACAAGGGCTTCTATGACAACACTTATAAAGTGTTAGTGAATAACTATGAAGTTTTCTCAAATACTGTTACGAACTACACTCCAAGACCTCCAAAACCAGTCAAATCTGTGTTAGATCATTCTGGCAAGGATATCAATGGTGCTAAAACATTTGACCGCAACGTGACCTTCCGTCTGACAACAGATTACAGTCCATACACCAAAACTCTTGCTTCAGCGCAGGCACTTGGTAAGAAGTTTGGAATCCTGGATGATGTTCAAGACAAAGCCTTCACAGTTGACCACAGCAAAATCAAGATGACTGCTGCAGGGCAAGACGTGAAAAATCTCTTTGATATGTATCATGTTCTTTCAGATGCTGGGCGTACGGATGCTATCAATAATATCCTGAAGGAATTGAACTTGGCACCTAAAGGTGAATTTTATCTTTGGGTTGCGAAAGACTCTGCGAGCTTCTACAACAATTACGTGAAGCAAAATAAAAATGTGACGATTGATCTTTCAGCGAAACTCTTAGTAAAAGAGGGAGAAATCGTGAAGAACGATTTTAAACAGATCGATTTTGGGAATAGCTATCAGTCGAATCTTGTAACAGTTGAAGTTCCAAATGTTAAGCCAGAAAAACATGTACTTGATAGAACTGGCAAGAAAGTCCTTGATGGCAAAGAAGTTCAGCTAGGTGATTTTGTTCAGTACCTTCTTGATGGAGTAACTGTTCCAGAAAAACATGATACATTATACCAATATGACGGTGTAGATAAGCTCGATATGAAGCATGATCGCTATACTGGTAATTGGAAGGGTATCATCAAGGGTACAGAATACACAGCAGAAAAAGAGCTTGTGTTGCCTTATGATGTGACATTGAAAAATGGTAAGGTTATCAAAGCAG
>NZ_RQZB01000067.1:0-370 GCF_003859975.1 Streptococcus sp. OH4692_COT-348 | reverse complement strand
GTATATTTAACGCTGTAAAATCAGTAGTTTCAACAGTATTTAGTGCAATCGGAAGTTTTGCTTCTAGCGCTTGGGGAGTAGTTTCATCAATATGGAATGCAGTTTCAGGCTTCTTTAGTGGCATATTCAATTCTGTTCGCAGTGTCGTTAGCGGAGTGTTTAGCGCTCTTGGTGGCTTTGCTTCAAAAGCTTGGGATGCAATTTCAGGTGTATTTAACGGAGTAGCTGATTTCTTTAAGGGAGCGTTTGACGGTGCTAAAGATATAGTTAGCGGAGTATTCGAGGCTTTTGGTAAATTTGCTTCAAATGCTTGGGATGCAATAACAGGAGTATTTAAGGGCATTGGCGACTTCTTTAGCGGAATATTTGG
>NZ_RQZB01000066.1:0-370 GCF_003859975.1 Streptococcus sp. OH4692_COT-348 | reverse complement strand
TATTAAGTTGCTAGAAAAAAATGGTATTAAAGCTGACGAAACAAGCGTATTAGTGAAAGACTTTATCTCTTGTTATTGTCGGCTTAATATTGTTGATGAACCAGCAGAACAATGGCGAAATGCTGAAATGAAACGTTTGGCTTCTTTGCAAGAATTAATGTATTATGGAGGTATTTAATGATATTCTCACAAGTTACATTACAGGTAGAAACGACTGTTAAGAAGAAGAACGGTGCAGAAGCTAATGTTATAAAGCCTATCGTTTTACCAGCAGTTAAACAGAGAATTAATCAGTCAAGACTTGATGAGTTTTCTATGATTGGGCTAGGTAAAAACGTAAGATACGAGCTTAACGGAATCGGAGAAATGG
>NZ_RQZB01000065.1:0-391 GCF_003859975.1 Streptococcus sp. OH4692_COT-348 | reverse complement strand
AACCATTTGAAGTAGCCAATACTATTATCACATCTTACTTATATCTCTAATTGCAAAGGGCTGTTAGTTGGCGACACTCATTTAACCAAGGCATTCCCGTCACCTTGCACCCTATTGCTTGGCTGTTAACTCTATAACATTTAAGCACCGTCAATCAGCGCACCACGTTTAATATTCCAGCTACTACCAATAAGATAGATGTAAATACACTTAACATAATAGCTAGATAGTCATGGCGATAGTACCACTCCTTAAAGTTGGTAACTGAACCCACACCATATAAAATGCCAAGAATAATCAAGGCAATATTAATTACAATCATTCATTCTCCTGACTTTCTACATAGAGCAAGATACAAAAGGCGTCTGCTTGGTCATCATTGATATCATCA
>NZ_RQZB01000064.1:0-404 GCF_003859975.1 Streptococcus sp. OH4692_COT-348 | reverse complement strand
GTATGTTCAGTTGGGCTCTTAGCGTTTATAACTCCAGTTCCGTTAGTTGTTCTAATATCTATCACAACTTTTAGTACACCTGAATTATTATTTAAATCAACATTGCTGCTATTGTTTGAAGTTTCGGCCGATAAAGTAACGGGGTGTTCGATTCGAGTTAAGTCAATATTTGCATGAATATAGTTGACAGAATCTGCTTTTAAAGCCACCGTTTCATTTATCAGTTCAAAATATCTACCTCCAGCAATAATTGAAGTATTAGTATATTGTACATTGAGAGCTGTATTTAACGGACTTGTCCAGTCTTTGCGCCTGATTGTTCCATAGTCCATTCCTGTCAACATCATGTATAGTTTTCCGTCATTATTAGAACCGACTGGAAACTCTGTACCATTTGGACTAAA
>NZ_RQZB01000063.1:0-428 GCF_003859975.1 Streptococcus sp. OH4692_COT-348 | reverse complement strand
TAATGAAATTGATATAACACAGTTCATGGAAATGGAACTAGAACTTGTTTATAAAATAATCGAACTTATTGCAGAGAAAAAGAAAGAGGAAAAAGAAAAAGAGAAAAGGCGTAAAAGAAAGGGTATGTAATGGCAAGTAATGCAACATTTGAGGTCGAGATATACGGTAATACTACGAAATTCGAGAACTCACTTAAAGGCGTTAATACCGCAATGTCAGGGCTTAGAGGAGAAGCTAAAAACTTACGTGAAGCTCTAAAAATTGACCCAACAAATACCGGCAAAATGGCACAATTGCAAAAGAATTTACAAACGCAGTTGGGCTTATCACGTGACAAAGCAACAAAACTAAAAGAAGAACTCTCTACGGTTGACAAAGGTACGTCAGCAGGTCAAAAGAAATGGCTACAACTTACTAGAGATTTAGG
>NZ_RQZB01000062.1:0-431 GCF_003859975.1 Streptococcus sp. OH4692_COT-348 | reverse complement strand
CTATCAATGAAGCGAAAGATCAAGATGGTGTAGACGGAGCTCAGGCTACAGGACTTAAAGCAATTGAAGCAGTAACTCCAGTAGGTAAAGAAAAAGCTCTAGAAGCCATCCAAGCAGCATCAGAAGCTAAGATTGCGTCAATTGATAAGAATGCTAAATTGTCAGATGATGAAAAAGCAGCAGCGAAAGCTGAAGTAGCGAAAGCCGCCATCGCAGCCGTAAATGCTATCAATGAAGCGAAAGATCAAGAAGGTGTAGACGGAGCTCAGGCTAAAGGACTTAAAGCAATTGAAGCAGTAAATCCAGTAGGTAAAGAGAAAGCCCTAGAAGCCATCCAAGAAGCATCAGAAGCTAAGATTGCGTCAATTGATAAGAACGCTAAATTGTCAGACGATGAAAAAGCAGCAGCGAAAGCCGAAGTAGCGAAAGCA
>NZ_RQZB01000061.1:0-438 GCF_003859975.1 Streptococcus sp. OH4692_COT-348 | reverse complement strand
GTCAATTTATTTATTTAATTGCAAGTATCAGCCCTATGTTTGCCGGTTTGGTTAAACTTATGAAAAAGAACGGTGTAAGTGTTCCAGAAGTAGAAGAAGAACAAACGGAGGATAAAAAAGAATGAATATAACTAATGCTGGCGTTCGTGGTCATAACCCTACTGGGGTTGTAATTCACAATGACGCAGGCTCAAATGGTGCTAACACTGGCTTCTACAATGGTTGGCTACCTACACACAACCCTGAAAATGGTTTTGCTCATGTCTATATCGCTTCGGATGGACGATTACAGGCTTCTGACTTCTCTAACAAGGCATGGCATTGTGCTAACTCATATGGTAACGCAAATTATGCTAGTTGGGAAGTATGCCAATCAGAGGGAGATTTAAGCCAGTTCTTGAAGAACGAACAAGCGGTACTAGACGACGTAGCCAAGTA
>NZ_RQZB01000060.1:0-446 GCF_003859975.1 Streptococcus sp. OH4692_COT-348 | reverse complement strand
AACTCATAATCTGTAATGTAATAGGCAATTGATAGTGAATCAAAGGCTCCATTTTCCACAGCTTTGTTAATGTTTGGTGCATTGTCGTAAAGTGTAAAGTCAGTCAGGTATTTATTAGTAGCTAAATCATAGTAAACCTTTGCGTCCCCGATGACTTCGCTAGAGCCAGATCCATGTTCATATAGCAATGGATATCGTTCTCTGGCAAACTCAATGCAGTTAGGGGTCAAGATAATACCGTTACGATTCTCTACACCAACTTCTGAACCAATGCCTTGGAACGACTTAGAACCGTCCTCGTTTTCAGTTACTTTAATTTCAGCACTATTGGTTATTAGTTTCATCTGTGCTTGTTACGTCCTTTCTATTGCCTTGTAGGTCACTTAGATTTTTAACAGCAACTGCATTAAGGTTAGCTATGTAAATATCTCCACCCTCTATTGGTT